>CADCTM010000047.1 GCA_902805485.1 uncultured Coleofasciculus sp.
AACTCTAATCGGTATGACCTACACCCCAGGTAATTATCCCTACCTTAGGGCAGGGATGAGCAAAGAACGGGATAAATTAAGGCACAATTTTAGCCAATCTTAGGATTGACTGCCAAAAATTGGAACAACGACTGCGAAGAGCTTTAACGCTTTAAAATTAACAATTCAATTGTTCTTTTTTAAGTATTATTCAGAACGCCATCAATAGTTTCCAATAATTCTTTCGTCGTGTAGGGCTTCGACAGAAATGTTTTAATACCAGTGCTTGCCGCTTTCGTCAATTTATCACTTGAAGCCAGACCACTAACCGCAATTATCTTGACCTGTGGATTAATTTTTTGGAGTGTCCGAATTGTGGTTGGACCATCCATCGACGGCATCATCATATCGGTTAACACCACACTTATTTTCTCACGATGCTCTGCATATATTGCCACTGCTTCAATGCCGTCACTCGCCGTTATCGCCTTGTAATTGTAAGTTTCCAGGGAAGTTTTCGTAATCTCTCGAATTGCCACTTCATCATCGACAACGAGAATTAATTCTCCGTTTCCTATCGGTAGTTCTGAATTTTGGGTTGGCAATCTTTCAGGTGTATCTGTCGCTGGTAAGTACACCTGAAATTGAGTGCCATTACCCATCTCGCTGTAAACCTTCACAAAACCACCGTGACCTTTGATAATGCCAATCATTGTAGAAAGACCAAGACCTGTACCTTTTCCAATCTCTTTCGTTGTAAAAAATGGCTCAAAAATCCGATCCAATATTTCAGGAGCGATACCTGTTCCCGTATCAGCAACCGTAAGAACAATATAGGAACCAACTTGAGCATCAAGATTGATCCGAACATAATTTTCATCTACAAAAACATTCTTAGCCGAAATTGTTAAAGTTCCGCCGTTAGGCATCGCATCACGGGCATTAACGCAGAGATTCATCAGAACCTGATGCAGTTGTGTTGCATCTCCACAAAGCGTGTCAAGATGTTGGGGAAAATCGGTATAAATCTCAATAGATTTTGGAAATGTCTCTTTAAGAATCTGCTTAATTTCTACTATTACGTGTTTGATTTGAACAATCGTAAACTTCCCTTCAAGTCCTCGCGCAAACGACAGCACTTGCTTAACTAACGCCGCGCCACGTCTAGCATTAGCGATCAGGACTGGCAGCAACCGCTTACTATAATCATCATGAAGTTGCGTCTCCAAAAGTTGAGCGGTCATTAAAATCGGTGTGAGGACGTTGTTCAAGTCATGGGCAATACCGCCAGCCAGTGTGCCAATACTCTCCATGCGTTGAGCGCGTAGAAACTGAGCTTCAAGTTGTTTCTTTTCGGTGATGTCGGTACTAACAGAAAGGAGCGATTTTGGTTGCATCGCTTCATCACGCACCAATGTCCAGCGACTTTCGACAATAATACTTTTGCCGGCTTGTGTGACTTGATGTAACTCACCCCGCCACTCACCTTTACTAAAGAGGCTCTTGAGGGCAGATTTTAGTTGAAACGATTTGTCTTTGTATAAAATTTTGAGCGCATCCTTACCCAAAACATCCGCAGCTTGCCAGCCATATAAGCGTTCTGCACCTTTATTCCAAAAAAGGATGTTGTTTTCTAAATCTCGAACAATAATTGCATCTGTCGCAATATCAAGCAAAGCTGCTTGTTCACGGATTTTTTGTTCTGCCTGATTACGCTCGATGGCATAACGAATCGAACGCTCTAGTAATGGCGCTCCCAACTGGCTTTTATCCAAATAATCGGCTGCACCCGCCTTCATCGCTTCAATGTCTACTTCATGATCTCCCTGTCCTGTAAGGAGAATAATGGGCGCTTTGCAACCGTTTGTCAGGGCTTCCCGCAACAGTTCCAATCCATTACGCGCTCCAAGGCGGTAGTCAAAGAGATAGACATCGTGCTGGCGATCCGCGATCGCATTGATTGCTGTGTCATAGTTATTCACCCAGTGCAGCTCAAATCTCGCGTTCTCCATCTCCGAGAACCAATCACGAGTCAGGACGTAATCATCCTCATCATCATCCACTAAAAGTACTTTAACGGGGTCGTTGTTCATATCCTTCTCCCACCCGTTCTCCCGGCAATTCAACAACTTCAAACCAATACTTCCCTAAAGTTTTGATGACATCCACTAACGAGGAGAATGTCACCGGTTTGCTGATGAACGAATTTGCACCCAAATCATAGATTTGATAGATATCTTCTTCAGCTTTTGAGGTAGTAAGCACCACAACTGGAATTTGCCGTAAATGAGGGTCAGCTTTAATCTCGCGTAGTGCCTCACGACCGTCTTTTTTTGGCATATTTAGATCTAAAAGAATTAGACCAGGACGTGGCGAATTTTTCGCGTGTAAATACTTGCCCCGTCGATAGAGATAATCCATCAGCTCTTCGCCATCGTGAACGAAGTAGAGATGATTTGCCAAACGACTTTCTGCAAATGCCTCACGAGCCAACAGGTAATCATCTTCGTCGTCATCAGCCATTAAGATTGTGACGGTTGTTCGGTTGCCCTTCACTCAGGATTTTCTCCTCTGCGTTGTTTTTTCGGCAGTGTGACAATAAATTTTGCCCCGTGCCCTGGCGAGCTTTCTCCTGTGATGCTGCCATTATGGCGTTCAGCAATCTTCCGACAAATCGCTAGACCCATGCCTGTGCCTTCGTACTCGCTGCGATTGTGCAGCCTTTGAAAGACATTGAAAATGCGGTCTAGGTACTTTTCGTCGAAGCCAATACCATTATCTTCCACAATGATTTGACAAAGTTGTGTGCTAGCAGAACCTCCTGTAGGAGGATTTGCTTCAGCGTCAAGGCTTCGGCTAGAAATCTTAACAACTGCTGGTTCGTCGCGGCGCTGAAATTTCAGGGCATTGCTGATCAGGTTCTGTAGCAATTGACGCATTTGAATCGGATCGGCATCAACTGTCGGCAATTCGCTGACTGTGACACATCCTTGACTCTGCTGGATACGCACTTCCAAATCCGATAAGACTTCTTGAGTAACTTGAGTGAGATTCACTTCTACAAAAGGCTGTGCCTTTGTTGTCACCCGTGAGAGCATTAACAAGTCATCAATTAGGATTTGCATTCGTTCAGCGGCATTCTGCATTCGCTCTAGGTAGTCACTTCCCTGATGCGTCAACACCTCACCATATTTATCTTTGAGTCGATTGCCGAAGGTTTGAATTTTACGGAGTGGTTCTTGTAAATCATGGGACGCAATCGAGGCAAATTGTTGCAGTTCGGCATTAGAACGGGCAAGTTCTTGCGAGTAGTGAGTTTCTTGTTCTAAAAGTTTAGCTTGAGCTAAAGCAATGCCAATTTGAGCGGCGATTTGTCCTAATAATTCAACTTCAAAACTCGACCATTGCCGGGAATTATTACATTGATGAGCAACCAACAAACCCCAGAAATTTGCCTTGATGAAAATTGGGACAGCCAGCTTGGCTTTCACCTTAAAATCTTGCATAAATTCGGCAAGACAAGGGGGAATTTGAGCCTTTTGGATATCATCAATGGTGTAGATTCTGCCCTGACTATATTTACGTAAGTACTCACTGCCAAAATAATCATCGTTAATATTTCGACCCAAAACCGAGAGACAGTTAGGTTTTACGGCTTCCGTAACGATTTTACCAAGACCACTTGAGGTAATTTGACAAATCAATACGCGATCGCATTCTAAAATTCGCTGCACTTCGGTGACAGTTGTTTGGAGAATTTCCTCAATCTGCAACGACCGGCGAATTTTCAGCGTAACTTCGGCAAATAATTGCGCTCGCCAACTTTGTCGTTGTAATTCTTCCTGAGTTTGTTTGCGATCAGTAATATCCATGTTAATCCCAGTCATCCGTACCGCCAGATGATTGTCCTCTGGAGCGGTTGCTAGGGGGACGTCACTATCGCCATCGACGTTTTTGTAATAAACTTGACCCTTACTCGCCACCCAACGCACCGTCCCATCGGGTCGAATGACGCGAAATTCAACATCATACTCAGCCTTGTTTTCCAAGGTCTGGTGGAGCGCTTCGGTAACGATTTCTCGATCTTCAGGATGAATGCTAGAGACGAAGCTTTGATATGTACCCTCAAACGAGCTGGAATTTAGTCCATGAATCGCCTCTGTGGTTGATGACTGCTTGACTTTCCCATTTTGGATGTCCCAGTCCCAGATCCCCATTTGAGCGGCGTCTAGGGCGATCCGCAATTGCTTCTCATTGAGTTGTGCACGCTCAGTTTGTTGTTGCAATGCCGCCATCGCTTGACTTGCTTCCAGGAGACGCCGTACCCGTTGACGCAAAACTGCCCAGTGGATCGGTTTAGTAATATAATCCGTTGCACCTGCTTCAAATGCCTGATCGACCGACTCTTGGTCTTCAAGTGCTGTAATCATTAACACAGGAAGGTTTGAAGCCTGGCGATCGCTTTTTGGAAGGGTACGCAATAACTTACAGCAAGTAAAGCCATCCATCACTGGCATCATCGCATCTAGCAGCACAATATCCGGTTTCAAGTCGAGGTAAACTGCGATCGCTTGCTCTCCATCACTCGCCTCTGCGACTTGATATCTTGCTTGTTCCATTGCGTGCCGCAATTGAATTCGCATAAACTTATCGTCGTCTACGACAAGAATCAGTGGTGGATCTCTAGGAGGGTTAGTGGTGTTCATGAATGCATCTGTTGCCGTTCTATTTGCAAAGCGGTCTTAACTCTTTTATACTCGGCTTCTAGCTGTGGGAGTTTTTCTCGTCCAGTTTCCGTGTTTCCAGTTCGACTGATGATTTCTAACTCTTGACAGATATCAGAGAGAATTGTTGCACCAAGGGTGAGACTGCTAGACTTGAGCGTATGGCTTGCCCGTCTGAGTGCGATCGCATCATTGTTAGCCATTGCCGAAGCGATCGTATTTACGAGTGTGGGAGTATCTTCTAAGTAGCAATCAATCATTTCAGAAAGAACGAGATCGGCATTCTCACCTACCATGTTTCGGAAAGATTGCAGCACTTGAGCATCTAATGAGGTGCTTGATGTTTGAAAAGATTGCAATACTTGAGCATCTATAGGAGTGCTTGTTTGTGTTGGGTTGTTGCTTGCTAGTTCAATCGTATTTTCTAGCTGATTCTCTTCTTTGTGTTCTCTGAAACTTTGTTTACTATTACTTTCAATTAAAGCTTGAACTAGAGCTTCTATCCGGATCGGCTTGCTGATGTAATCATCCATACCGGCTTCAAGGCATTCCTCACGATCGCCTTGCATGGCATTAGCCGTCATCGCAATA
>CADCTM010000048.1 GCA_902805485.1 uncultured Coleofasciculus sp.
CTCCTTCTTAAGAGGTAAACGTTGTCTTCGCTACTTTTTCCGTTCAGCTCACAACGGTAGAGCGAAAAAAGCTTGCTTAATAGTCCCGATTTCGAGTAAAAATAGCGTAGCAGTTAAGCCGTCTTATCTTTAATTTCCATACTCCTTAATTGGGTAAATGGCAAGGTAAAAGTACAGATGTACTAAAATTCCTGATCAACTATCCCTGGAGTCAAATTAAGGGTACGGCAGCTTAAGCAGGCAAGTTAAACTTTTTTAGAGCAGAAGAGAGAAAATTTTTGTAAACATTCAGGAGTATGCATCTTATGGCATGAAAGAAGAAGTATTCAAGGTCGATCTACATCTAGATACTAGATATGTAGTTACTTGCCCTAGCAAAAGTCTAGGTAGATTTGCTAGAAACATTGATTCAGAGTGCCCTAGAGATGTTACGATTCCCATGAATGCCGTGGGTGAGCACGGGAATTGTCGAGGCGCATGCTTAAGCGCGCCTCTTGTGAGGAGTGTTCGACAAAGGAATGATAAGTCTGTGGTTGACGCAAAATTAGATTTTGGAAGGTCGTTAAGCCTGACGGGAGCCAGATTACTAACGATACTGGCAGTGGGTTTAAGTAGTGGTGCTTTGATTCTTGATTGGACAGGGGGGCGATCGCTCTTTTCAAATACCTCGATCGCTTTACCGCTACTACTGTGTGCTTTAATTACCGCCGGACTGGGTTACTGGGCAGTACCTGTTTTACAAGCTCTAAAAATGGGTCAAATTATCCGTGAGGATGGTCCGAAAACCCACTTAAGAAAAGCCGGTACGCCAACGATGGGCGGGATATTTTTTATACTCGTGGCGGTAGCTGTTGCCTTGATTTGGTCAGGGTTAGTAATGCAAGGGCAAGACTTTATCCCCGTACTGGCTGTATCAATTGTAACGCTTGGTTATGCAGGAATTGGCTTAATTGATGATTGGCAAATTGTTCGCCATCGCTCCAATAAAGGAATTTCTCCCCGTCTGAAACTGACGCTACAAATTGTTGTAGGTTCCTTGTTTTGTTTATGGCTAGCGTGGAGTCAGCCAGCGAATATTACAACCATTAACTTGCCTTTAAATCTAGTCTTACCACTAGGTCTACTATTTTGGCCAGTAGCGGTATTTGCCCTAGTCGCTGAAAGTAACGCGACAAATCTTACAGATGGGGTGGATGGACTAGCAGCAGGGACTTGTGCGATCGCACTTTTGGGACTTGCCGCGCTTGTTGGGCCAACCTCACCCGGCTTAATGATTTTCTGTGCCTGCCTGAGTGGCAGTTGCCTGGGCTTTGTTGTCCATAACCGCAACCCAGCTACCGTATTCATGGGTGATACAGGTTCCCTAGCACTAGGAGGCGCACTGGCAGCAGTCGGGCTTTTAAGTCAAAACCTTTGGGGCTTATTTATCCTCAGCGCCATCTTCTTTGTAGAAGTCGTCTCGGTAATTGCCCAAGTTGGTTACTACAAAGCCACTAAAGATCAAAGCGGGATCGGCAGGCGCCTCTTCAAAATGTCACCGTTTCATAACCATCTCGAACTCAGCGGTTGGACAGAAACGAGAATTGTTGGCGTATTTTATCTGGTTAACGCGCTTCTGGCGCTGTTGTGTTTAGCAACAAAGGCGGGTATATAGAAGCAGACAAATATCAATTCATCTGGGTTTATCTGTGCTTAAAAAAATAGACAATTATCTTACTGAGTAACCCCAGGCATAACACTGCCACTCAGTAAAATAATTGTCTATGACCCTGAATCCAGCCGCTCACTCGAATCACCAGTTCTTGCCCAAAACCAGCGTAATTGTGCCCATTTATAATGGCGAAGCTGACTTACCGGACTTAATCCGTTGTTTGCAAGCACAAACGTACCCAACTGACCGAGTAGAGTACCTATTAGTAGATAACGGTAGTCGCGATGCTACAGCCAGTCTCCTCGAAAGAGCAGCGACTCAAGGCATAACCTTCCGCTGGCTACAGGAAAACCAAATCCAAAGCTCTTATGCGGCACGTAACGCAGGTATTCGCGCCGGAACGGGTGATATTATTGCCTTCACCGACGCTGACTGTCGTCCCCAACCGGATTGGTTAAGCGCCCTGATTCTACCCTTTACTGACTCCAATATCGGTATTGTGGCGGGTGAAATTGCCGCTTTACCTGGCGAAACATTACTAGAAAGACACGCTGCACGCCATAATGTTTTATCTCAACAACACACGTTAAACCATTCGTTTTGCCCTTACGGTCAAACCGCTAATTTGGCAATTCGGCGGCAGGTACTCCAACAGGTTGGACTGTTCCGGCCTTACCTAACGACGGGTGGTGATGCGGATATCTGCTGGCGCATCCAACGGGAAACCGACTGGCGGTTACACTTTGCTCCAACCGCGATTGTCCAACATCGACATCGTGCTACCTTGCAGGAGTATCAAAAGCAATGGCGGCGCTATGGTTGCTCTAATCGTTACTTACACGAACTACACGGCGTCGAGTTGATGCGTGAACTGAGAACGCAAGAGTATCTGTATCGAGTAGGGCGCTGGTTGGTGAAGGAGTTACCGATTAATAGCTTAAAAGCGATCGCTCATCAAACTCCTGTAATTGATCTCATTAATACGCCGCTCAGTCTTATTGGCGCTTGGGCGCGTGCTACCGGACAACGGGACGCCCAGTTGCCAGAAAAAGCTCATGAAATCGACTGGCTATAAAATCCTTAAGGAATAAGCGATACCGAAGAGTAGTTTGTTCAACCAGGCTTCCCTTCGTTCCGATTCGCGAATCCGAACATATAGCGACCATCGCTAGTAGACTAAGTAATGATCCCTACAATTTCCGTTAAATTTAAAGAAGTAGCGGTCAAGGAAGAGAGATGTCAGCACAATTGTTACTGGTAGACGACGAACCGGGAGTCCGTTTATCAGTCAAAGAATATTTGCAAGAAGTCGGTGGTTTTACGGTACAAGTTGCCAGTAATGCCAATGAAGCTTTGCAGATGCTGGAGCAAAAAACACCAGATCTTGTGATTTCTGACGTCATGATGCCCCAGTTAGACGGGTTTCAGTTCCTCAAGAAGCTGCGAGATGACCCGCGTTTTAAGAGTCTGCCAGTGATATTTCTGACGGCGAGAGGAATGACTTCAGACCGCATCCTAGGGTATCAGGCGGGTGTTGACGCCTACCTCTCAAAGCCTTTTGAGCCTGATGAATTAGTTGCCTTGGTTGAGAATTTGTTAGAGCGTCGCACTGCCACTGCTGGAGAATCTGCAAGCAGTACCGATCTTGAGCAAATTGCCCAGCAAATTGCGGCAATCCGAGGGATGTTAGATCAAAGAGGCGGCATTACTCAAACGCCTCCACCAATTCGCATTGATTTTACGCCACGGGAGCAGAGTGTTTTGGATTTGGTGGCTCAAGGGTTGATGAATAAAGAAATTGCCCGACGCTTGGAAACAAGTGTGCGTAATGTTGAAAAGTATGTTAGCCGCTTGTTTAGCAAAACCGGGACAAATAGCCGCACTGAGTTGGTACGCTACGCTCTCGAACATGGTTTAACCCAATAAGTATTTAGTTTTTAGCCTGTTTTTTGGGGCGATAAGTACTCAATCATGTTATTACTTGGGTATAATGGAACTGAGTAAATCTTGCACCCTCTCATCGGTGTCAACTTTGATAAATTGCCTCAATTTACAAGGTTGGAAGTGCAAATAACATCACTGATGGACGTTTGAATTTAACCCTGAAGTGAAAACTTTATGTGCTACCCAAGGCGAGATTCTTCGCCTGAAGCTAACGGCAATTTCTTTTTAGAACTCCAGCTACACAGAGTTCAGGTTTGGCAAATTGGAATGTACAAGCTCTATTAGCGTCCGTAGAGTTTGTCGTCGATAAAAAGCGGAATGAAGAAGCAGCCACGTGGCGGTTGATTTGCTTTGGGAGATTTTGGTCAAGTGCTAAAACTCTGAAGTCAAAATAGCGATCGCGAAGCGGAGCTGTTTGGCTCATCGCCTCTTTCCGAAATCTCAGGGCTGTTCACCTTCTTGTCAGTCTTTTTCTAATTTCCAATACCTAACTTTAGTGTAAACAGTCCCAAAAACGGACTGCAACTTTTTTATGACTACCTTGAAAAAAAGCCCCTCGAAAAGTGGGGTTAACTTCCGTAAATCGACATTTGTAGAGTCTCATTTCACACCGCAGCGACGGCTTCATGAGGAAGCATCAACAGCAACATTTTTTGCAGAAATTGTTGATTTGGTTAAACTTAATGAGCCAACAGGTCAGTTAGACGAAGACACTTTAGTTTGCGATCTGCAACATTTTTTTGAATACCCGAATGTGGACAAGCGAAATCTGCATCTCTGGAGGGATATCAATGGGAAATTAGTTGGCTTTGGACAATTGTTTATATCTGAGGAAAACGAACAAATTGAAGGCTACTTGTACTTTGATGTTCACCCAACTCAACAAGGCGTTTTGGAAGCTGAAATACTTCAATGGAGCGAAGAACGACTACGCGAAGTTGGAAAGCGATCGCCTTTGATAAAATTGCGTACCCGTTGCCGTGAGAACAGAAGCCTTCGTCAGGTACTTTTAGAAAAACAATATTTCACAACTGAGCGCCGCTTTTTAACAATGGCTTGCTCACTGAATCAACCATTTTCCTCTTCCAAATTACCGACTGATTTTACACTACAACAGTTGTCCAGCGAAGGGGATATCAAAGCATGGGTAGAAATGTTCAATGGATCATTCATCGATCACTGGGATCACCACGAGTTAAGCATAGCAACAGTCAGTTCCTGGTTAAAAAACCCTCACTATAAACCCGAACTCAATTGGGTTGCTGTTGCACCTGATGGAACATTTGCCGCTTTCTGCGTCGGCTATATTAACCAGGAAGAAAATACTCGTACGGGGCGTAAGGATGGCTGGATTAAACTATTAGGAACGCGACGCGGCTTCCGTAAATTAGGATTAGGGCGCTCAATCTTACTAACTTGTATGAAGCAGCTACAGGCAGCCAATATTGAGCAGGTAAAACTTGGTGTTGATGCTCAAAGTTTAACCAGTGCCACGCGGCTTTACCAAGGGGTTGGCTTTGAGGCGGTTAACACTTGGCTATCTTATATCAAGGAAGTTCAACTCTAAACTCATAAGAAACCTCTTGCAAAAAATATGTTGAAGCCAGCAACGCATCCAATCTCATCTGTATGCATCTGTGATTCCAAACTCAAATTCCGATTCTTGCAAGAGGTTTAATA
>CADCTM010000049.1 GCA_902805485.1 uncultured Coleofasciculus sp.
TGGCGTAGAAATTTAGAGTTGTTGTACTTAATAAGCTCATTTGCTTTATTAACAGCAGCCCTCATCCATCCGAAGAAGGATTTAGCGATTTAGGGTAGCAATTTGGGAGGGAGGGTAGTAATTACCGTACATTTACCCCAAAACACTTGCAGTAACCCACCTTGATGCGCTACAAGGGTATATGTCTGCTTCCTTGCCGCGCAGAACTCTACGGATCGGCGACAAACCAAAATCAGGAAGCATTTTAGTTCAAGCATTTGCAAAAGTTATTTGAAATTAATTTGAGAGTATGACTCAGCAAGTTACTCACCCAATGGTGAAGTTTCAGCGTCAGGTGCATTCACTGGTAGACTCGAAGATCATCAAACCAAGTGACAGCCTTTGGAAAATTGCGCTGCTTTATGGAGATGAATGGTCTTACTGGAAAAAGGAACTCCTCGACTTTGGCTTCACGATGCAAGACCCAATTGGCGACTTACTAGCCGTAGAAGCTTGGGACGAAGAATAAGTTCCTTTTGTATAGGCAAAGGCGGACTGAGGCTTCATTTTAAGAAGCTGAAATTAGACGATTAAATCAAGACCGATTACCAAAAGTGATAGTCACAGAGCTATCGGCAAGCCCCTAAAGCTTGCGATAGCTCTCTGGCAGTCTGATAGCGAGCGCGTACTTTGGGTTCACAGACTCGCTCGATCACTTTTCTTAATGAAGGAGTGATTGTCGGAATATCTGAAACATCAAATCCGTATCCTGAGCCAATCCTTCGATAAAACTTGAGGGGTGTTACCCCTGTAAGAATAAAAATCAGCGTCGGCCCAATGGCATAAAGATCAGATTGAGTAACCGGACTCCCTCGGTCTTGTTCGGGGGCACTATAGCCCTCCGCACCAATTCGGGTTCCTGGTGCTGTGCCAATTTCTTTAACCGCGCCAAAGTCCAAGACAACGATTTGATTATCCCGATGGCGTACCATCAAATTTGCCGGTTTAATATCCCGGTGAATTAAAGGCGGGTTTGAGGAGTGGATGTAATCCAAGATATCGCAGGTCTGAATCATCCACTCAACAGCCTGTTGTACTGTTACAGGTCCTGACAGCAGGATACGCTGCTCTAAATCCTGACCATGGATTAGCTCCATCGCCAGGTATTTCTTACCGCCTTCAACAAAGAAATCATAATACTGAGGAATGCCCGGATGGTGGAGTCCTTTTAAAATGCGAGCTTCTCGTTCAAAAAGTTCTTGAGCCTTCGCAATTTGTGCCATATCGGCATTCATTTCCTTCAGCACCAACAGTCCAGGGCGTCCATTAAAACCGCCAACCTTATCCCAGGCAAGATAGGTTGTGCCCATTCCTCCCTGCCCCAGCGTCCGCATTACATGATAACGGCGGATCACTCGCTGTATTGGTACCAAAGGTTGACCGCAGTGAATACAGAACAAATTGGCGGGTGGATTTCCCTCGTGGCTACAACTGCTGGGTTTAACCACAGGCGTAATCAATGACTCCCCTCCCAGAGACTTTGACCTCGCTCCTGGAGAGGCAGATTCCTGAGCTTGGAATTTTAGCATGGGTCCCTCACGGGCAAGTCGGATCAGCGCCTCATTAGGCAAGACTGAACGCGACACCAGAACGCCATTTAGGAACGTGCCATTCGTACCCTGATTAACTAACTGCCATAAACTTCCTGATTGAGAAGGCATTGCCCGAAGTTCCAGGTGATACCGTGACACTAGAGGGTAATCGAGAATGATGTCATTATCAGGAGAGCGACCAACCCGAATAGTTGATTGGGTTGCAAAATTCCACTGTTTCAGGGGGGTGGATGCCTTTGGATCTAAGAGGGTCAGCGTGACCATAGGTGAGTAAACAGTAAAAAGGTCGCTGCGTGGGACAGGCGATTTGGTATTAGAGACTGGGGACGGGGAAGAATTCCCAGTACCGTTTCTTAGTCTTAACGCCCAATTCCTCATCCCCACTGCTCAAGCTCCAACGACTGCATGAGTGTTTTCTTTTAGAGTAATTGCTGCTGCTCAAAGTTGGGTCGCACCTTCACCCGAATTAGGATAGCGGTGATGTTGTCGTGACCATTATGTTCATTAGCCAGCTCAATTAACTGAAGGATGCCCTGATCTAGGTGGGCGCGAGAACTAAGTAAAGGAGCGAGGTGAGTTTGCCAGTGAGTCTCTATCAAGTCATTATCCGACAGCCCATCCGAACACAGTACAAATAATGAATCTTCATTAAGTTCTAAAAACTGGACATCCGGACTAATAAACTGTTCATTCCGTGGCCCCAAGGCTTGAGTGAGCTGGTAGGCATCCGGACGCGAATAAGCGATCGCAGGTTCTACCCCCCGATTAATTTCCCGTTGACCGACCTCATGGTCTACCGTGACTTGTTCTAAGCCGCGTTTGCGAGTCAGACGATAAAGTCGGCTATCTCCTACATGAGCAATCATCGCTTCTGTATTCTGAATCAAAATCATCACCAAAGTCGTACCCATCCGACCACTGCCAGAGCGGGCATTTTGCTGGTTAACATCGTAAATCGCCTGGTTGGCTACACGCACAGCCTCACGCATCGTCTCTTCTGTTGGCAAATGCTCATCGAGCCAATTTTCTTGAAAGTAACGCTTCAGTCTTTCAACCGCCATCGCGCTTGCCACTTCACCCGCTGCGTGTCCTCCCATGCCATCACACAGCACATATAACCCACGAGCTTGTACCGAACGCCCCATTGGGTTTTCCTGCTTTTTCACCTGGGTATGGATGCCAAAGCAGTCCTCATTATGCTCCCGTTGATGCCCGATATCGGTGCAGCCGGCGTCATCAAGACTAAGTAACTGCATCGGCAAAATCACAGTCGGTGAATCGTCAGCATCGTTGCTGGGACTGGCTTCATTTATTGGAAACTTCTGCGTCACTGTCGCTGATGAAGATTCTGTCCTCTCACTCGGCATCATGGCAAAATCAGCCTCAAAATTGGAAGATCCAGCACTCTCTTGGTCACAAGATTCTGACGGTTGGTGTTCGCGGGCAATTGCTTCCAAATTGGCACGCAATTGGGGAACGCTCGTAATTTCATTTGTAGACAACTGTCGATATACGGTTGCCAAGGAGGCAAATTGCGTCCGCTGGGACTGCTTAAACAACATTTGCCACATATCCCCCAAATGTGCAAGGGTCAGCTCTTGCTCTTTTGCTTCAGGGTACAAACGTACCAGACCCAGTGCTTGGTCTTCATCTACCCTAAGATTTGCAATCTCCAGCAAACTTTGACGGCAATGCCAAGGTTCTAGGGCCTCCCAGAGTTTTGCCATTTCATCAAGCCAGTACAAAATCTGCAACGTAGAAAGCTGCTCACTTCCCCACAACTCACTGAGAGTTTGCCACTGAGAGCGGTCTTCCAAAAGCACTACAGCCACCCCGTTTTGTTCCCATGCATCATGAACTTCTGGCAGTGTCGGGTAGTACGATTGATGTAGCGCTAAATACGGTTGAGCGCTAACAGGAATCCCTAGAACTTTCCAGGAATCTGAGTTCATACTAGAAACGGGATTGAGCGCGTCTTTACTGGTGGCTTGCTCAAATTTCTGGGCGTCACTGGGTTCTTGCTCCATCAGCGCTTCTAACAATGACTTTTGGAACGGCTGGCAGTCTAAAACTTTCGCCGATGCACCATGGAGTGTTGCTTCCGTCGCAATCTCCTCAAGGCGATCAGGTTCTATCAAACGGTAGCGCTGTTGAGAGTCCAAATAGACGACAGGTAGTGTAGAAGCCACGCGATTAAGATTATCGTCGGCATTCTGATCAGTCAAGCTTGAGCGCATCGGGCTTGACAGGGGTTGAGTCACCCCCTCGTCTACAGATTCTTCCACAGGTGTGGCAGCTTCCTGAGTCACCTCCGTTTCAGTTTCCTCCATTAATGGAGAACCTAAAGCCGCTGATGCTACTACCGTATTTGTGGGCGAGTCTTCAGGTTGAAGCAGTGAACCCTCATCGGCAGCTCCGCTAACTTGTATGTCAGTTTGTGAAGACTCAGTGGCTACTTGGGAAACCTCAAGGGAGGGTTCGTAAGAACTTGCTGGTCTGGCGAGGGAATCTGAATCTTTTGAAATAATTGCCGACCAAACCGTACCAGTGAACGTCCCACAATTGTTACAAGTTTCGGAATTAATTGGCACAGCGGTGCTACATTCAGGACAAGTTTTATGGGTTAGGGAAGTTCCACATCTTTGACAAAATTTATTGGTATTGGGATTCTCGAACTGACACTGTGGACAAATTAACATAATGGAACTTCCTCAATTCCGGCTGTGGATTTCTAATTTTTGTTATATAAGCTAACTGCCATCTAGTTTGCCACGTCAGTCTCTAAGGTTGTAGCTTTTACCATATAGCACTTTCGGTCCAAGCGCTTCAGGACAATCTGACAAGAAAGAGTGGGTATAACGGCTTTTAGTTTGTCATAAGTGACAATTAATCGGTTCCAGTTCTACAGTCGTCAGGTCGCGCCACTGACCAGGCTCTAAACCATCTAGACGTAGGTGAGCAATTGCTACGCGAACCAGTCGCAAAGTCGGAAATCCCACAGCCGCAGTCATTCGCCGTACCTGTCGGTTTCGCCCTTCCGTTAAGGTGATTTCTAGCCAAGAGGTCGGTACAGTTTTCCGAAAGCGGATCGGGGGTTGGCGGGGTGGTAGTTGTGGTTCCGTTGGTAATCGATTTACCACAGCAGGTCGCGTTTGGTAATCCTGAATCATCACCCCGATGCGTAACTGGCGCAAAGCGGCTTGCTCAGGAATACCTTCTACCTGTACCCAGTATGTGCGAGGATGCCGAAACCGTCGATCAGAAAGTTGATGCTGCAAGCGCCCGTTATTGGTTAACAGCATTAGTCCTTCACTATCTCGGTCGAGACGCCCGACTGGGTAAACCGAGGGAATAGGGATGTAATCTTTGAGCGTGGAGCGATCGCCTTCATTAATTTTAGTTGCCTCCTTATCGGTAAACTGGCTCAAAACATCGTAGGGTTTATAAAACAAGAGGTATCTGAACAAATTTTTTTGACTAAGATCTGGCTGAGGTTTCAAGAGTGTTCTTTGACTAACCTGAGCTGAGGGTTTATTCACCATACACTGGCGGCGATTTTTGTAGACGCACTCAAAGCACTTTGCCTCTATCTTAAGTATGAGTGCCTTTTTTTGTAACTAATGAAGATGAAGATGGCACTATATTAATCAATCATGGGTGCAAACCAGGCA
>CADCTM010000050.1 GCA_902805485.1 uncultured Coleofasciculus sp.
GCAACTTCTTCCAGAATCAGTTTGAGCTTCCTACAGATGGCACGAAACTTCTTTTGGTCAACAGGTTGTTCGCCCTTGAAAAACTTGTTGATTGTCGTGCGAGACATCTGCAACTGGGCTGCCAAATCAGCCTTGCTGCCAAATTTCAACAAAGCTGTGTTCGCCTTTTCTATTCCTTCCTTGGATACTCTAAGCGATCGCCCTGTCTGCTCTGCCATGCCCTTATTTCAGCCTTTCAACTATCCTAGCTACACGAACACAGGTTGAACACATAGTGGACGTTCCTTGAGCATTTGCTGAACCAGACTCATTGATTAGGTTTGGCAGATTGTTAGGAGTTCACTAAGGAAATCACCACTAATGAAAACTTCCAATAAAAATCAGACGGCTTCACAACAAAATCAAAAGCGATTCGCTACGGGACAGCTTCGCTTCACGCAACCAACTCAACGACACAAATCAATAGCTAAATCGAGAAAGTGGCTAAAATTTACCGAGTTTGTTGTAGTCGGGTTTGCAACCTGGCTAAACCCTAGCGCAGGGTTACTTATTTTCCTCTTGAAACTTTGTTTTCAAATTTTGCAGATGCTTCAAGACGATCGCAAGCTATAGCAATTAGGGCGATCGCTTTTCACTGACTTACAACACTTAAGAAGACGCGATCGCCTTTCCCGTCAAACCTAAATATTACTTCTAAATCAATCCGGATCGCCTTGACGTTCTCTGTAAATCTGAGTATACCCTGACAAAGCTGATAGACTAGACACTCTCCAAGCCTCAGCGTGACGGAGAACGCTCTACCTTTCTCCAAGCTTCGTATAGCAACCGCTCTTCGCCTCTTTACAGCACGAAGACTCGGTTAACAACAGGATGTAAGCTCTACCAATTTTATACAGCGCCCAATCTGACTGGGATGCTAACAACGTCATGTTTGGCTAATACTTCACAGGATAGAACCCTAATGATTAAAACTAACATTTGGGTCGTTTTTAGTTTGTATCTAATTTACGCTCTAATTAGCGCCCATCTTTTTTTAATAACCTCAGGCGGCTGGATGGCTATTTTTTGTTATCTAGGAATTGGTGGTTTGTTCTACCTCATTAGTTCAATACTGTTATTTTTAAGTGCTAGTTTTCGCACAGCCAGAAAGCGGACAAAGGTCAAAATCAACGGACGTTTCTTCTTAAGAATTATTGCTGTCCAAGTATTTATTGTTTTATTTAACTACAATATCTGCGGAGACAGTATTTGCACTGATGGTTTCCTACCTACTTTCTTGGAAGAGACCAATATTCCTATCTTGTTTTCACCTCCTTTTGTTGTCGTTTTATTTGTCCTCCTTTTATATATAGGTTTATTATCGTTTTTCTTACTTGATGTCGCTTAAAAGATTTAAGAACATCATTTAGCTGAAGTTCATGAGAGCTGAAGGAGTTAGTTGAGAGTAGCAACCACGGGAAACCTCACCGCTACACCACCGATTGCCTCTTGACCAACCACGACACTACGATCCTTGAACCAGGAGTGTTCAGCTTTTCTGGCTAAAGAAAACAGCCGCCATAAGAATTAGACCTAAAAGCGCCAAGGGAACCCAAAGATCGGAAAGCTCAATCATTCGATGTTTTTTATGTTTGCTATCATATTTATTCATTAACAATAATTATCATTTATCGCTAAAATGTAAAGCAAGTTTTATTGAATTCCTATGAACTTTCCAGACTTGGTGACTTGGCTACAGGAACGAACAGCCTTCGGCATTCTTTCAGCCGAGGTATTAAATGCGATCGCGCAAGTCATGGAAGCACGAGTCGTCAGTGCGAACACGCGCTTAGTTCAAGAAGACACACCTGTCGAGCATCTCTACATTCTCCAACAAGGGCAACTTGAGAGCGATCGCACCAACCAAACCAGCGCCGCCTGGGCAGTCAGTTGGCTTCCCGGCGCGATCATTCACCTCCAAGAACTACTCTTCAACCAACCCGCTCAAAGAACCGCCAAAACCCTCAGCGAGTGCCATCTGTGGGTCGTCCCGGCTGCAAAATTTCGGGAACTACTAACCCAATACCCGGAAATTTCCCAAGCCTTCTCACCCCAACTCGCGGCTGAACTTGCCCAACTCTCCTCCCAACTCAGCTACGAACAAGAACGTCTTGCCGCCCTCCGCCCTTACCTCGTCAACAAAGCCAAACGGGGTATTATCGGTAAAAGCCGCTATGCCGTGCGCCTCAGACAGCAAATCAAAAAAGCCGCAGAAGACCGTAAATCTGTCCTAATTTTCGGCGAACCCGGACTCGAAAAAGACAACACAGCAGCACTTATTCACTTTGGTTCAGCCTACCGCCGCGAACCTATGATAAAAGTTGATTGCAGCACCATGCAGGCAAGCGGTGCAGAACTTTTCGGTCGTGCCAACGGCAAACCTGGTTTCATTGAAGCCCTCAAAGACGGCACATTAATCCTCAACAACATCCAAGAACTACCCAACGAACTCGTCCCATCCCTGGCAAAACTCCTAGAAACAGGCACTTACACACCCGTAAACCGCCCCGACGAACCGCCCGCCGCACCCCTGTCTTGTCGGGCACATATCATCATGGTTTCGGAAAAAACCCTACCAGAAATCGAACGCTTTGTGACTCATCTAATCAAAGTGCCGCCACTGCGGGTGCGGAAAGTGGATATTAGTGCCCAGATGGATTACTACATCGGGCTTTTATGCCGCACCAGAGGTCTTCCCAAACCCCACGTTACTCCAGAAGCCTTGCGCCGCCTACAAGCGTACGATTTTCCCGGCAACCTTAGAGAGTTGCAAAATCTCGTAGAACGCGCCATTGTTCAGTCAGCCGGAGCAAAAGAACTCACCGAAGAAATTGTCTGGCCGTCTCAAACCAAGAAAAAACAATTCCGCTTCAATCTCCTCAATGCTTATCCTGACGTTAGACGCTTCCTAAAAAGTGATTGGTGGCCCGATCGCATTAATTATGGTTTTACCTCATGGTTCTTTGCCTTCGTCGTAATTATCGGATTTGTTGGTCCCCAAAACCGTCAAGAAAATTTCACTTTAAATATGTTTTGGGCGTGGTGGTGGCCATTAGTTCTCATTGGGTTTCCCTTCGTTGGACGCCTTTGGTGTTCGATTTGTCCCTTCATGATTTATGGCGAAATTACCCAAAAGTTATCTCTCTGGCTTTTTCCTCGTCAGCTAAAGCGTTGGCCCAGAGAGTCGGCGGAGAAGTGGGGAGGATGGTTTTTATTCGGGTTATTTGTCCTAATTTTCTTATGGGAAGAGCTTTGGGATTTAGAAAATACAGCTTATCTTTCCGCTTGCTTGCTGCTATTAATTACCGCCGGAGCAATGATTTTCTCCGCAATTTTTGAGCGACGTTTTTGGTGTCGTTATCTTTGCCCAATTGGGGGGATGAATGGCTTATTTGCCAAACTCTCAATGACTGAACTCCGGGCACAGCAAGGTACTTGTTCTGCGGAATGCACAACTTATCAATGTTATAAAGGCGGTCCCCAAAAAGGTGAGGGATTAGCAACATTAGGCTGTCCTTTGTACTCTCACCCAGCTCAATTGGAAGATAACAGAGACTGTGTACTTTGTATGACTTGTTTAAAGGCTTGTCCCCATCGCTCCGTTGAGGTAAATTTGCGTCCGCCGGGGATTGAATTATGGACAACTCATGTGCCTCGTGCTTATGAAGTGGCGTTATTACTATTACTCTTGGGCGGGGTATTTCTACATCGGCTGCCGGAGTTACAGATGGAGTTAGGGTTATTCTTAGATTTGGAGCAGTTTGCGCCTCATTTTGGATTTTCCCTGGCGGCTTTAGGCATTCCTGCGGCTATTCCGTTTGTTGCTTATGGGGGACTGTTGCTAGTTCAACAATTAGGCAATGTTTTTAAGTGGAATTTACCGAAACCACGCTCATTTGTTGAGTTAGCTTATGGGTATTTGCCTTTGGTACTTGCCGGAAATTTGGCTCACTATTTAAGGCTATGTTTGGGTGAAGGGGGACGGATTTTGCCGGTGGCGTTGGCGACGTTTGGCTTGAGTGGTGAAGGATTGCCCGTTTTTGTGGCGCATCCTGCGGTGATTGCGTTTTTACAGGGGATAACGCTGATTTTTGGCGTTATTTTGACGATTATTCTCACTCAAAAGATTGCTTGTCAATCGGTGCGATCGCTTTTTGCACAACATCTAGGGGCGGTTGTCTTGGGTGTCTGTCTTTGGGCGGTTATCGTCGGTTACTAATGGTATGAGACAAGAGTGCAAAAATCTTTTTTTGAAATTTTAAACTACAGATGCCTACCGCTAAAATTTGATTCATTCGTTGGTTTAAGTTGAGATATTTTACCCTTGTCAATAAGCGATTGATGGAGCGAGGCAAGATGCCTATTCCACCCAAAAATCTCGGATTGTGGAATGGGTATCTTGCCAGCTTGAAAATGATTACAGTGATCAGTTGCAACTAAGGTGATACAGGAAGTCTATTATTCCTGATTGCAAAAAACTGACAATTCTAATTAATTAGCTTTTGAGCAATTGCTCTAGCCCTACCGAAGTCAGAAGTTTATTCATTGCCTCTCCAAATTCTTGACTATTTGGGCGATCACGTTGCAATTCTACCAACGTAGACAAGGCTTCATACCAAATACGTGCCTCGGCATATAAAGCAACACGTTCTTGAGGAGTTGCTTTATTTAGAAGTCCTGCTAAGGTAGGGTTAGTTTCAACTCGTTTAATCTTACCTTCTACAGAAGGTGGTGCTGACGAGTCTACTGCATTACAAACCAAAACTAACGACCATTGATATTCCTGACCAATTTGCAAAGGGGAGAGGTTTGTAAAAGCAGGAAGAGTCAGACTCATAATTTTGGGAGTATCAGCAACTACACCTTTTTCCGACTTTGCCAAGGCATACTTAGTCGAATAAACGGTTTGCTGGTTGGCATCTCGCAGCACAAACTCAATCGCCGGAGCAGAGGTTTTTGGCATATACCAGTAGATTGTTGGATACTCTGAGGTGGTTACTCCCCCAGACAGTGGTACTAAAGCAACGAGATTGCTGCCTTGAATACAATCATCCCCCCGCGTTGCGCCACCTTGCCGATTATCTGGGGGAGGATCTTCACCACGAGGTGCTTTGAATTCCCATTGGTTTGGTAACTTACTACTAAGTGGGTCAGATTTCAACTGGGCTTGCACTCCTGTAGGGATATTGACGACAATCCCGAATGTTAAAGCGAACAAGAGT
>CADCTM010000051.1 GCA_902805485.1 uncultured Coleofasciculus sp.
TATCAGCTTTTTACGGCAATCCTATCACCTTGGCATAGTAAATCTTACTGTGTTAGCAATCTGGCGTGAAACAATGTTTTTCATAGAGTTTCTTGAAAGACCATATATGACTTACATAGACGGCAAAAAATCGCGCTTTGTGTCAAGGAGTGTTTAGTTACTCAACAATTTCTGTGAATTGGAATTCCGAACTATCAATTGATAAATTCCACTCGCGTTCAGCTATATTCAGTAATTGTTAGGGTTTTTACGTTTGCTCAGAGCCAGTAGTTGTTTCAATAACAGCCTCAGCTTGATGAACAAGCGATCGCAAATCTTCCACCATTCCCTCCTCAACTGCTTTCCACAACCCTCGCTGATGCGCCTCCAGCAAGCGTTCTGCCATATCTCGCAATGCCCAAGGATTCTTTTGTTGAACAAATTCTTGCACCTTCGCGTCAAACAAATACGCCTTAGCTACACCCTGATACATATGGTCTTCCACACAATTAGCAGTCGCATCATAAGCAAACAAATAATCAACCGTTGCTGACATTTCAAAAGCACCTTTATAACCGTGGCGCATTACACCTTCAATCCATTTCGGATTAACAACACGCGAACGATATACCCTTGCAATTTCTTCTTTCAACTGCCGAACTTTCGGGTTTTCAGGAATTGAATTATCACCAAAATAAGTTTGTGGATTCTTACCAGTTAACGCCCGTACCGCCGCAGTTAAACCGCCTTGAAACTGGTAATAATCATCAGAATCCAACAAATCATGTTCGCGATTATCCTGATTGTGCAAAACAATTTGCATTTGCCCAAGGCGCTGCTTAAACGCTTCCGGTGCAGCAACTCCTCCTTGGGCAAGAGAAGGCACTGAAGAAGTTAATTCTCCCTCTCTCGGTAAGGGTGAGGTTCCAGAACTACTAGTATAAGCATAACTACTCCAATTAATATAAGCACGAGCAAGGTCTTGTTCATCCGTCCAATTTTGGGCTTCAATTAACCCTTGTAAACCAGCACCATAAGCTCCCGGTTTAGAGCCAAAAACCCGATAACGCGATCGCATTTGTGCCTCTTCTTTCCCCAACCCAACTGTCTCCCAATATTGCGTTTCTTCCTTAACCTGTGACGCCAAAGGATTTTGTTCTGGCAGTTCATCCAAAGCCGCAACCGCAACCACAGCTTGGTCAAATAAATCAATTAAATTTGGAAAAGCATCGCGGAAAAAGCCAGAAATCCTCAGCGTTACATCCACACGGGGACGCCCCAAAACGGACACTGGCAAAATTTCAAAATCTACCACCCGTCGCGACGGATAATCCCAGACAGGTTGTACACCTACCAACGCCAATGCTTGAGCGATGTCATCGCCACCTGTACGCATCGTCGAGGTTCCCCAAACCGAAAGTCCGAGTGTTTTGGGGTATTCGCCGTTTTCCTGGGTGTAGCGCTCAATTAAGACTTCAGCAGCTTTCCGCCCAACATCCCACGCCGTTTCTGTGGGGATAGCCCTAATATCAACCGAGTAAAAATTGCGCCCTGTCGGTAAAACATCTGGGCGTCCCCGTGTCGGTGCGCCAGAGGGACCACTGGGGATATATCGCCCATCTAATCCGCGTAATAATTGGGTAAGTTCTTGGTTAGTTTGTAACAGAGCCGGAAGAAGGCGATCGCTTATCCATTCTAGTTCCCGTTTTGTCGCTTCTGGGATGGAGGAATTTGGATTTTTTTTAAGCGCAGCAGGCAAATGCACGCAGATAGATGACTCTGTATTTGTCGATTCTTGGATAAGTTGTTCGACTAATTCAGCAGCTTGTTGTTCTAATTCTTCAACAACATCACCAACAATTCGAGAAGATGACGCTTGTTTATTAGCATCGGGTAAAACGAGAGCCAAGTCAGCCGTTAGTGGGTCGAAATCCCAGCCCAAATCTTCAGCTAAAGCGCGAGTTAAACCGATACGACCATTACCCGGATGACGCGCAATTGCGATGATTAAATCTCTTAGTTGTCGCCCTTGGGGACATTGCCCAAAAATGTGGAGTCCATCTCTAATTTGCGCTTCCTTTAATTCACAAAGATAGCCATCAGCACGGGTCAAAAATTCCGGTAAAGACGTTACATTTACCCCTAAATCTTGATGCAACTGCTCTTGCTGAACTAACTGAGTAATGCGATCGCCTATTATTGATAATCGGGTCGGATCTAGACTTTGCGCCTCATAATACTCATCAATCAATCCTTCCAATTGCTGCAAGGAGCCATATAATTCAGCACGAGTCATCGGTGGCGTTAGGTGATCGATGATTACCGCACAGCTTCGCCTTTTTGCCTGTGATCCTTCCCCCGGATCATTGACAATAAACGGGTACAGATGAGGCATCGCCCCAAACGCCACTTCTGGATAACAACAACCCGACAGTGCCAAACTCTTACCCGGCAACCATTCCAAGTTGCCATGTTTGCCGACATGAACCACCGCCATCGCCCCAAACTGTTGCCGCAACCAGTAGTAGTAAGCCAGATAAGCATGAGTTGGCTCCAAATCCGGCGCATGATAATTTAAACTTGGGTCAAGATCATAGCCCCGCGACGGCTGAATCCCCACAAACACGTTACCCAACTGAATTCCTGAAATCGGAAAATTCTCAGTTATCGAGTCACTAACTAGTTGCCAGCGATCGCTTATTCCTTTTTGAACCTCCGGCGGCAGCGTGGCAAAATACTCCCGATACTCTTCCCCAGACAATTGCTGCTGTACTAATCGTAACTCCCGCCCTTCTGGATCATTTGTCACCCCAGTGGTTAAGCGCTTAATCAATTCATCGCCGTTTTGGGGTATGTCTTCAACCTGATAACCTTCTTGCTGCAACGCTTTCAGGATTTCAATACAACTTGCTGGCGTATCAAGTCCCACCCCATTAGCGAGGCGTCCATCGCGGTTCGGGTAGTTTGCCAAAATTAGGGCGATACGGCGCTTAGAGGGCGGAGTCTGACGCAATTTCAGCCAATTAGCCGCTAAATCAGCAACAAAATTAATGCGATCGCTTACAGGTTCATAACCCACAACATCGGCTTCCAGTAGAGGATTTCGAGTTTGTACCGACTTAAACGAAACCGCACGGCTAATAATTCGACCATCAACTTCTGGCAACGCCACATTCATCGCCGTATCGCGCGGCGTCAATCCCTGAGATTGCGACTGCCACTGTTCCACCGTACCGCCGCTGAAAATCACCTGCAACACCGGCACATCCAAACCCTTCCACAAGTCCAACTGCGGCGTCTCAGTTTCTAATTTTGCCAAAGAAAAACTCGTCGTATTC
This sequence comes from uncultured Coleofasciculus sp., assembly GCA_902805485.1. GTDB lineage: Bacteria > Cyanobacteriota > Cyanobacteriia > Cyanobacteriales > Coleofasciculaceae > CADCTM01. The sequence goes on from CADCTM010000051.1 coordinate 3,318, forward strand.
AGCAACAACCCAATACCCTGTGCCTCTTTCGGCTGAAAATACGCCAACAATTCAGCTTGTACATCCGGATCACGCAAAGACGAAACAAAAACAGGCACAACCTCCAACTGCCGCAGCGCCAAAGCTTGACACAAAGCATCAATTGGTGCTGTATTCCCCGCCAAATAATGAGCGCGGTAAAACAAAATCCCAACCTTACCCTTTGTCTTTTGGCTTTCATGATCCTCCCCCCCTCTTACCCCTGGCTGGGAAGGATCTAATTGCTCTTGGCAAGGCTCAAAATTCTTACTCAATTCATAATTCTCCCCCCTTATTAAGGGGGGTTGGGGGGGATCTAATTGAAAAGGATCTAATTGCTCCTGAGAAGGATCAAATCGCCCAAACCGCCACCCATACACCCCAACACGAGGTACAGGTTTCGGCAACGGCGGACTATAAATTTGCCCCAAACCAACATCCGCAACAAACTTGAGGGCATTAACAAAATTCTCAATACCACCTTCTGAAAAATACTGCCAGAGTTGGTTAACTGTAGTAAGACTTACAGTCGAGTGGCTGACTAAATCTAAATCTGGGCGATCATCTCCAGGTAACACAATTAATGCCGCACCTGTCTCCTGCACCGTCTCGCGTACCACTTCCAATCCATAAGACCAGTAGGAACGTCCTCCCAAAAGCCTTAAAATAACAATCTGAGCAAAGGCTAATACATCTTCTGCATAAGTATCAATCGTCAGTTGTTGCTGCAACTGCAAGAGGTTAACGACTCGTAGTGCCGGGAAATCAACTGGCAATTGAGACATTGATGCCGCCAAAGTTTGAATATCTGTGTCAGCGGCACTGAGAAAAACAATCGGTGCTGGTGTCTGTTCAATAAAAACAACGCCTTCAGTTTGAGGGTTCCACCCTCCCGGCGTTGCGGCGAGACGATGCATATTTTTGTCCTCTTGCTCTATAAATTAGCGACTTTAATTGTGATCTCACCGATTACCTATGGAGAAATATTCTAAATAAAGATTGAAGAATAGACTACGAAATAACTGCCAGCTATTAGCTAGCATCAACGAAGGAGCTAAAGCAATACTAAAACAGCCAGCGGATTGGTGAGCAGTTAGCCCCATTGAGTCAAGCGTTGTCGCTTTTTAATAATACATTTCAGAGTAATGCCAATAGTGGGTGATTCAAGATTCAGCCGAATTTTACCCTTGACAATGTTCGAGCGGTTGCAAGGGCTATTACAGCAGATGCGGTCGAAAGTTGGCGAAGAGGCTCTACTTTTAACGCCTGACATACTTACCCAGGGAGTCATTCCTCCAGAGGCTCAAGCTTCAAGATTTACTGTTTTAGTATCCAAACAGTTTAGTGCGTTGTTGTGGGGACGACAAACTGAACCAGCGACAGGCGATGACGCTAGGCTAATACTTTATCAGGTTGAATTGACCTTCGAGCCAGAAGCGATCGCGTCCTTCCTCTGTGAACTTGCTCACGGTTTAAAAAGTGATCCAGTTATTCTCGACTCATTAAAAAAATCCCAATACCTGCAACCTAACGATGCAGTCCTTCAAAGTGAGTTTACACTATTATTAATTGAAATTCTCTCAACAAACTCCATTAGCGCTTCTGAATCAGCATCAAGTTCTTCATCTATTTCTGTTTGCCAACCCTTTATAGAAGAAGCCCTCTATCAACAAGTTGAACAAGAGCGACTTCTCCATCAAGTAACCACTCAAATCCGTCAAAGTTTAGAGTTACCTGTTATTCTAAAAACTGCTGTTCAACAGGTACGAGATTTCCTCCAAGTAGACCGATTACTAATTTATCAATTTGAATTTAATTCCCTCACTTCAGCCAAACAAGACACTTTAGATTTAGGCATTAATCCACAGTCATCAACTTCATCGCCAGCGGTAGTGGACAGGAATTTAATTAGTGAA
>CADCTM010000052.1:0-6165 GCA_902805485.1 uncultured Coleofasciculus sp.
TCTTCCCTACTATAACTAAATGTAACACTTTCTCTGCAATATTACTTTTTCGTGCTGTTGAGATTTAAGACTTGAAATTTTAGGATTACATCCTTAACAACTTTGGCTGAGATTATTTAAAATAGCCCTTCTCCGAAAAATGCCCAAAGCCTTGCCATGAGGGAGAAAATTTTGCTATCGATCTTTACTGGCTCAGGCACAGTTTCCTTAAACAGGAATGGCGAGGGAGATCTAGACTGAGATGAGAAAGGCGATCGCGATTCAAAATGTCTAAGTGAAGCGGTGCAAAGGGGAGTTGGTAAAGCTATTATCAATAGAATATTCTATCTAACCCCTAAAGCCGCTTTTGCTCACCCAGGAATTTTATCAAGTTCAGATGACATAAGAACTGGCGTTTTACATTTGTCAAGATATTTTTAATCCAAGTGTCGTAGCATTAGCCATCACTTCTAAAGGAGCAGGGCTTCTCTCATGAGGCTACGACTAAGGCAGTTAAGAAGGGGCTATCACGCTAGGACAGAATCGTCTAAACCTATCTGTCTCTTTAGTTATTGCCCCAATTCAAGCTTCTCAAATGCAATATAAGCCACGGCTTTTGGGAATACTTTGTAATTAAGTGGAGATATTCTCACCCGCTATGACTCAATCCTCAAAACTATCACGCGCCGTTGCCCTACGCAGCGATGTTTCTCCCTTTGGCAGATCGCTGATTCAGGCGGGTTACGTTGACAACGATCAGATGCAGCAGGCGTTGGTAGAAACCCGCAAGACAGGAAGACCCCTAACCGAGATTCTCGAATCACTCACAGGGCGTGAGTTATCCCCCGAACTTTTGCGTCAGTACAAGAAACAACAGTTGTTTGAACTAAAGGTTCTATACGGTGTTGAGTCTCTTGATCCGGAAATTAGTGAGGTTTCTAACCATCAAGTGGGTCAACTCATCGATAGTCTGATCCCCATTGATATTTGTAGTCGCTATCGCCTAGTGCCTTTATCTAAAAGTGAAACCCAGCCGCCATCAGTCTTGGTGGCAATGGTTGACCCTGATAACCTGGATGCCCAAGACGATCTTACCCGGATCTTGCGGCCTCAAGGAATTGCCTTGCAACGGATGGTGATCACCCAAGAAGACTATCAGCAGCTAATTTCTCAGTACCGCGATGAAAAACTGGAACAGCAAAAGCAAAGAGAATACCAGGAATCTGTTGATGTCTCCAAGATCGATTTAGAAAGTGTCGAACTGGGAGATGCCCCGGATGAAGTCGAGGATGTATCCACGGGAGCCGATGCCGAGGCAGGCCCTGTGATTGCCCTAGTCAACAAAATTCTGGCAAAAGCTCTGCAAGAAGACGTTTCAGATATTCACGTTGAACCGCAGGAAGATTCTTTACGCATACGCTTCCGTAAAGATGGGGTGCTGCGCCCGGCTTTTGATGAAGCGTTACCGAAGAAAATTTCCCCAGCGGTTTCGGCTCGTTTCAAAATTATGGCAGAGCTGGACATTGCGGAACGAAGATTGCCCCAAGATGGTAAGATTCGCCGGATGTTCCAGGGTCGCAAAGTTGATTTTCGAGTCAGCACCTTGCCGAGTCGCTACGGTGAGAAAATCGTTCTCCGAATTTTGGATAACGAGCAAACTCAACTGGGTTTGGATAAGTTGATTACCGACCTGGATACGTTGCAAATGGTTCGAGAAATGGCAAACAAGCCATTTGGGCTAATTCTGGTGACAGGACCAACAGGTTCGGGTAAATCGACAACTTTGTACTCAATGCTTGCCGAACGCAATGACCCTGGGGTAAATATTAGTACCGCAGAAGACCCAATTGAGTATTCTTTAGCAGGGATTACTCAGGTGCAGGTGTTACGGGAAAAGGGCATGGACTTTGCCTCAATTCTCCGCTCTTTTCTGCGGCAAGACCCGGATGTGATTCTGGTGGGGGAAACGCGGGATAAAGAAACAGCCAAAACAGCGATTGAAGCGGCGCTGACGGGTCACTTGGTACTGACAACGCTCCATACCAATGATGCCGCAGGAGCGATCGCACGTCTTGACGAAATGGGTGTTGAACCGTTCATGGTTTCCGGTGCCTTATTGGGAGTCTTGGCGCAACGCTTGATGCGGCGGGTTTGCTCGGATTGTCGGGTTCCTTATTATCCTAGTTCCGCTGAACTGGCGCGATTTGGTCTGTCTTCATCCAATGAAGCCGAAATCACTCTGTATAAGTCTAATACCTTACTGCCTGAAGAAATGCCAGACGCCAGAGAAAAAGGTACAGTCTGCAAAAAATGTAATGGAGTGGGCTACAAAGGGCGGGTTGGTGTCTATGAAGTGATGCGTGTTAGCGAGCGGTTACAAACCCTCATTAACGAAGGCGCTCCCACAGAAAGAATTAAAGAAGCCGCCGTGGAGGAGGGTATGACGACCTTACTCTCTTATAGCTTAAACCTGGTGCAACAAGGCTACACCACACTTGAAGAAGTAGAACGAGTAACCTTTACCGACTCAGGCTTAGAATCAGAACTAAAAGCCAAGCGCAAGAGTTCTCTATCTTGTCAGACCTGCCGTGCTGAACTGCAACAGGATTGGCTAGACTGTCCATACTGTATGACACCTCGTTTTTAAGACTAAAAGCCTTGAATTGTTGGTTATTAACAGAAAACAACTAACAACAAAAGACTAAGGAAAAATAACTAATTATCGAAGGAGATGACAGAAATGGAATTAATGATTGAAGATTTAATGGAGCAGCTAATTGAGCTGGGTGGGTCAGATCTACACCTACAAGCAGGCGCTCCAATCTACTTCCGCATTAGTGGTAAACTTCAGGCAATCAACGAAGATCCGCTAACACCTCAAGAGTGCCAAAGGCTGATTTTCAGTATGCTCAATAACTCCCAGCGGAAGGACTTAGAGCAAAACTGGGAATTGGATTGTTCTTATGGTGTTAAAGGATTAGCTCGCTTCCGCGTCAATGTCTACAAAGAGCGGGGTTACTATGCAGCCGCCTTAAGAGCATTGTCTTCCAAAATTCCTAACTTCGACCAGTTGAATTTACCAGATATTGTTCGGGAAATGAGCGAAAGACCAAGAGGTTTAGTCTTGGTAACTGGACCTACAGGCTCTGGGAAGACAACGACTTTAGCCGCAATGGTTGACTTGATTAACCGAACACGGGCTGAACATATTTTGACAGTAGAAGACCCGATTGAATATGTGTTTTCAAACATCAAAAGTTTGATTCACCAACGTCAAAAAGGTGAAGATACAAAAAGTTTTGCTAATGCTTTAAAAGCAGCTCTGCGGGAAGATCCAGATGTAATTTTGGTGGGGGAAATGCGAGATTTGGAGACAATTTCTCTTGCTATTTCTGCCGCAGAAACAGGTCACTTGGTAATGGGAACTCTCCATACTAGTTCAGCCGCTTCGACAATTAACCGGATTATTGATGTATTCCCGCCAGAACAACAACAACAAATTCAAGCGCAGTTATCTAACTCACTAATTGCTGTTTTTAGTCAATGTTTAGTACCGAAGAAAAGCCCAAAACCTGGTGAGTTTGGTCGAGTGATGGCTCAGGAAGTTATGATCGTGACGCCAGCAATTCAAAACCTAATTCGAGAAGGTAAAGTCGCTCAAATGTACTCAGCGATTCAAACGGGGATGAAAATGGGGATGATGACGATGGAACAGTCCCTGGCGCATCTCGTTAAAACTGGGGTGATTTCTTTGGAAATGGCAGCCTCCAAAAGTTCCAAACCCGAAGAAATGCAGCGTATCCTTACCGGTGGAGGCGGGGGTGGAATTGCTGCCAATGCAGCACGTCCGGCGGGAGGACTCAAAACTCCTACACGCTAGTTTATTAAGTAGTTTTGAATGTTTGGAGGGCGGGCTGTTTTTGCCCTCCATGATTTGGATTTAAAGCTCATCAAAACTAAGAACAAAGTAACCCATTACATTAGATGTTTTCCCTTCATCTAGAAGCAAGCTATGGCTACATATATCGCTGAAGTTCGGGACTTAAGAGGAAAGGCTAAGAAAGAAAAAATCGAAGCCAACTCTCCCGAACAAGCCCGTGTTATCCTTCAAAATCGCTATCCTACTGTTGGTAACGTTAAGAAAGCCTTCAGCCTCAACTTTAACTGGGAAGAAATTAACGCCTCTCTTAGCAAACTCACCATTAGAGATAAAGCAGTTTTTTCACGTCAATTTGCGGCGATGGTCAACGCTGGCGTGGCTTTAGTGCGTTGTCTTGGTGTCTTAACTGAACAGTGTCCCAACCCTAAGCTAAAAAAGGCATTAATTGCAATTAGCAGAGAAGTGCAGGAGGGAACAAATCTCTCCGAAGCCATGCGAAAACATCCAAAATGCTTTGACAATTTGTACGTCAGTATGGTACAGGCTGGTGAGGTTGGAGGTGTCCTTGACGAGGTACTAAACCGACTTGCTAAGTTACTGGAGGATATGGCGCGGTTGAAAAACCAAATCAAATCCGCAATGGCTTATCCTGTAGTCGTGGGAATTTTGGCGATTCTCGTCTTTCTCGGTATGACGATATTTCTAATACCGATTTTTGCCGCTATTTTTAAGGATCTGGGCACCGAGTTGCCAGCTTTGACGCAATTCATGGTGAATTTGAGCGAGATGCTTAGAGATCCACTTAAAGTTTCCATAGTTGCTGCAGTTATCTTTGGTATCGTTTTTGGGATTCGGACGTACTACAAGACGCCTATGGGTCGTGTCCAAATTGACAGGTTCTTGTTGAAAATGCCCCTGTTTGGTGACTTGAATGAAAAATCAGCAGTTGCTCGTTTTTGCCGAATTTTTGGAACTTTGACTCGTTCAGGAGTACCGATCCTTCAATCTTTAGATATTGTCCGAGATACTTCGGGCAACCAAGTAATTGCAAATGCCGTAGAGGCAGCAAAGTTAGAGATTCAAAACGGTGGAATGATCAGTCTTGCTTTGCAAAAAGAGCAAGTCTTTCCTCTCCTAGCGATTCAAATGATGAGCATCGGAGAAGAGACAGGAGAGTTAGATTCGATGATGATGAAAGTGGCTGATTTTTATGAAGATGAGGTAGAGCAAGCTGTTAAAGCCCTCACGAGTATTATTGAACCGTTGATGATGGTTGTCCTCGCGGTCATGGTTGGAGTCATTCTACTTTCTATGTATCTCCCTCTGTTTAAAGTATTTGATACGCTGGGGTAAAAATATTGGAGGCGAAGATTTCGGATTTGGAATTATATTTGGACTCTAAAATCTCAAATCATCATGCCTGTTAAGCAATCGGATTACGAAGCTAGTTTGGCGGAGTATAGCAACCACGAGGAAGCGATCGCACTTCTTAAAAAATATCGCCCTTACTTGGAAATGATTCCGAGTATGCGTCGGCCTGATGAAAGTGTGATCGCCATCCCTTTACCAATTGTGCGCCTTCGCCAGTCAATTCCAGTCGCAAGCTATAACAACGCTAACCATACATCTGTACAAGGCGCAATGTGCCTTCCCTGTGATGTCGGAATTTTGATGTGCGATCCAGAATGGAAAATTAAAACAGGGGTGGAGATTTTTGTGTTCATTCATCGCCCCCAAGAAGACTTTTCTGACTTGCTGAGTCGCTGGCGTCAAACACAAGTTTTGCTGGATAAAGACTATGAATGGCTGATGCCTCCCCGCTATAAACATATTCTGAGCGAGGGCGCTAACCGCATCTACCCCTTGTTTGTGGTGTTTCCCGAAACGCCGGAACGAATTCAACGCGGGTTGTTAGGAGCGAAACTGCCTTGTATTGTGCAAATTCCTAACCCTGTAAGTGAGGAGGAGATTTTGGAAACTTTGTCTCCTGAAACCCCTCCTGCTTAAGGCATCGTCATTCGTCCTTTGTTTAGGTGTTCGATGGGCGATATTTTAGGTTTAACAGGTTTTAAGGGTTTGGCTTCACTGGATCTACAGATCAGCCTAAAGACACAAGGAAGCTCGGATTTACCTCTGTATAGTTTTATTAACGTCTCCGCTTTGAGCAATCCCAGAGCTTGACTGCTGTAAAAAGTTAAGAGAAACTACTTAAAGATTAGAGTATGATCCCCGTTAAGTATTAAGTTTTGTTAAAGTATGATTCATAGTGAGGCGATTGCTCACAATTGATTTAGTAATAGCTAGTC
>CADCTM010000052.1:6175-17825 GCA_902805485.1 uncultured Coleofasciculus sp.
GTGCGATCGCTTAACGATCTCCTACCCCAAAATTGAGGATTACCCAGCAGTCAGCTATGAGCATGGAAACCTTAGAATTTGTTATTTATCCCGATGGTAGAGTCCAAGAAAAAGTTACTGGTATCGTTGGCGTCTCTTGTGCCGAGGTGACAGCAGCAATTGAGGCTCAACTAGGGCAAGTCGTCTCAACAGAACAAACCTCAGAGTATTTCGCTCAAACCATCGAGCAGTCAGCCACCGTGACAGCTCAAGCGACTTTTAGCGAATGGTAAATTTTTAGTTTTGTATAAAGTAGTTTATTTCAAACACAAGATGTCACATTTCAGCAAGATTAAAACACAAATTAGAAACCTTGCCTCTTTGCAAGCCGCTTTAACAGACTTAGAAATTGATTGGAAATCAGGTCCTCGTACAGTACGAGGCTATCAGGGGCAAACCCGCACCGCTGAAGTCGTCGTAGAACAAGACAACAACTACGACATCGGTTTTAGTTGGAATGGAACAGAATACGAACTGGTTGCTGACTTACAATATTGGCAACAAGCCTGGTCTGTAGATGGGTTCCTCAACCGAGTAACGCAGCGTTACGCCTATCAGACGGTGATAGCTCAAACTGCCAAGCAAGGTTTTCAAGTTGCCGAGCAACAAAAAAATCAAGATGGTTCAATTCGTTTAGTCGTGCAACGCTGGAGTGCCTAATGTCTGATTCCTCACTGACGTCGGAGCAATCGGGTTTAGAACCAGAATTAGGAGGAGTCTTCCGAGATGCACCAGAGCGTTCAGGTTTGGAGCCAGAATTAGGCGGTGCGATCAGACAAAAAGGGGTTTATGTTGATGAAATCACCTGTATTGGCTGTAAGCACTGTGCCCATGTTGCTCGCAATACATTTTACATTGAAGAGGACTATGGGCGATCGCGTGTAGCTCGGCAAGATGGCGACTCAGAAGACGTGATTCAAGAAGCCATTGACACTTGTCCCGTTGACTGCATTCACTGGCTTGACTACACCGAACTCAAGCACTTGGAAGAGGAGCGGCAATATCAGGTTATTCCTGTTGTCGGTTATCCCATTGATCCTAGTGTTGTTGCTACCCAAGCTCGGCGCAAGAAGCTGAATAAGCAACGCAAGAAAAGTCATTATTAACTGTTAACACAGATTGGTAAAGCTTTTTACATAAAATCCTTGATGGCGAAATACCATTGAGGATTTTATTTTAGGGGATGATGATCGCTTAATAGCTTCTCCACTCTCGCTTCATCCACCCTGGCAGTGATTTTTTGGGCTTCATGGATATCTCTTGTTGTTTTCGCAATACTGACAGTAGAACCAACTGTGAACATTAAACCCATGCCCATATAGCCTTTTACCCAACTATTTACAGGAAGAAATAAAATCCCAATTCCCATCGCAGAAACGGAAAGAATAAAAGACGCCCAAGCTTGAATCACCCATCCTCTACTGTGTACCTGATTTCCAACTGTTGATTGCATAGTTTCTCTCCCTCAACTGACATCGGTTAACTGGTTATCAACATCATATTCAGGGCAATTTCGAGATCAAGCCGGAAATGGACACTTAGTATAACTTGCACAGGGAACACTTCTGGTGCGGCTTGCGTCGCACTGTTAGCGGTGCGGAAACTGTGTTGAGAATTGCCTTAGTTGAGGAGCGCCAAACAACCAGAGAAATTTTGCTGAATAGGGGGTGACACCCCTCATCCTACTAGCCTATAATTGGGACAAGTAGATGCACCCTGATGATTGGGAGAGTCGCCGAGGTGGCTCTCTTTTTTTGCTTTAAGTGAGCCACTCAGGAAGCGCTGATTAGAACAGTAATTGGATTACAGGGAGTGTTAAAGCGATCGCAGTCTTGTTAGTGTCGCCGCGATGGAAGATAGTTAAAGCGATCGCACCTCATCGTCTTAATCTGTTTCTTAGTTTGCCTGATCCAAAAACGAATCAACCTTACCATCTGGAGTAAAAACTACACGGATTTTTGGATTACGTCCCCCAGATATCCCCGAAACAAACGGTTCACCCGGCAAAGGCATACTTGTCACATCTATATATTTCCCCGCCGCCTGTCCCAAAGGAATAATTCGTTGAATCGAGCCATCCCCATTGAGTACTAAATAATACTCTAAGTTCTGTGTCAAACCAGATGGTGGATTCCAGCGCTTCTGTAAATAGCTTCTCACCTCAGCAACTTGAGGGATAACATCGGACAGCCTACTATTAGCCGCAGGCGTCGCTGGGGTAGACTCCGCTGGGTTCAGATCAGCAGAAGCACCCTCACGCACACCAGCAGTTGGAGGATCTTGAGCGGTAACAGTCCCAGAAGTTGGAGTCGGCGTGAGTTTTGGCAAATTCAATGCAGGAGGAGCTGTTGGGGCGCTGGGTAGCGGTGGCTGAGTTGGCGTAGTTCCCGCAGCAGAATTAGCAGCATTTTTCGGAGGAACTGAAGGCGCAGCCAGAGATGGTATCCCACTAGAACTCGAACTCGAACTAGTAATAGTTGGACGCCGTGGCACAAGAGCGATGGTTGCCGGAGACGAATTAACCGAATTACCAGGGCTTGGGTTGACTAGCGGCGGCACAGTAACCGTCCCCGGAGCGGGAATGCTTACTGCCGGCGGTGGCGTCAACCTGGGAGAGGCAGCCAGAGCGGGTGGAACAACGGGTGTTGGCAGTGGAGACACGACTGGTGCAACCGGTACTAGCAGAGGACTGAGTGGCGTCAGGCTTGGACTCGGTTGACCAGCTTTTGAGGCAGTCGTTTGCGGCTTATTTTGTTGGTTAAAGAAGGTAATGCCTCCGGTGACACCAACTGCCAAAAGAACCATCGCTGCCGCACTTGTCCAAGCAGGCGGAGCTTTCTTCCAAGGTAGGGGGTTGTTGAGCTTCGGTAGTGCTACTACTTCCGCTGCATATTCATCCAGCGCCGTAGCCAAATCAAATAGCTGTAACACGCTCAAATCAACGGCAAGTCCTGATTCTGCCGTTGCCAGCCCACCGAGAAATAGCTCATGGGACAATAAGCCTTTCGGTTGGAGGTAGATTTCTGTAGGAGTTCGGGGTTGAAATGATCGCACTTTTGGGTCTGACTGGGGATAACCGACTGAGGAGGCATTGTCGAATCCTGGTTCCCCAGAAGATTGAAGGGTTTTTGGCGCAAAAGCATTGACACCAGGCAAAATATGTGAGCTGCCGTTGGTAGGATTGCTGGGCGTTACATTGCCATTAGTAGAAGTTCCAGGCGTTAGCGGCAGTTCCATGGAGGACGAGTTGAGGAAGTCCTGAACATAGCTGTTAACCGCGTCGCCCAACATTTCTAAGTCTCCCGCATTGCCCCGAATTGTAACCCGTGTCTCTTCTGACTGCCGTGGGTCATCAAAACGCAGCTCAAAGCGCAAATCCTTCATCATCGATTTTCCCACCCAACGAGACAGGGGCGAGGTTTTCGCCGCAATTTCTAGGGTGCAGGTGGGGGGAGTGTAGCGTCGTAAAACTGAATTAGATAAAGGCATGAGATTCACAAAGTTGTCGGTGGTCAGTGGTCATTAGCATGGGGACTAAGGACGAAAGACTTTCATACTAGGATTTGAATAAGCTCGCCCAAATGTTTTTCAGCTTAACTTTTCGCTCCTCAAATTTTTTAAGGCGTCGAGCGCTCTAGCAATGCCAGCCAAAGACGCCGATGACCGTTGGGGCTACTATAAAAAAGCAAATCAATTAACAGTTTAAGCGCCAATTGAGTGAGCCAATCGGACGAGACGTTTTCGCCTTCCTCCATGCGCTCTCGGTAAGTGTTGCTGAAGGTATCCAGATAATCTCCCAGCAAAGCAACACGGTGAGGTTCACTGTTTTGTTCTGCCATTTGTTCGAGTAGAGCGACAGCACGGCGGATTAGTTCCTGATGCTGTTTCGCCAGGTAGCAGATAATGAAAACAAGCGATCGCGCTTCTTCCACATCTAACTTTTTCCTGCCTCCCGAACTTTTCCGCATCGGGTTAGACTGACGCAGACGCCACAAACCCACCCGATCCGACACCATAGACTCTAAATTTAAGTCCGCCGCCGCCCGAAGCATTTCCTCCGAACCAATATCGGCTAAAGCTTCTAGCCCTAGCAAAACCAAATCCAACTGGGTTTTAATATTATCCAGTTGCATCGGGTCTGGTGTTTGACCCAGAGGTAAATCCTCCCAGGAAGGCTGCAGTGCCGCCGTCTTTACAGTAGAGCGCATAGCTTTAGAATAGGTGACAGATTCGAGTCAGATTTTTGAGTTACCAATCTTGAAACACGACTATCAGAGTTTACGGCAAGTTTCCCACAGGATCATGATTGTTTGACAAGTGTTTGCATTTTTAGTGAGAAATTGGACGTTACACCAATTGGGTGTAGGGGTAATGTCCTTATTTTCGTTCCGGCAGTGCTTACCTTGTATTGAAAGCAACCACGGTTCTTTTATCTTTTTCTCCGAAAAATTTCCTACCTCCATTCAGTAGAGCGAGAAATTGTTCTTTCAACACTCTACTTGAGATAAGCAACGGTTACACCCCCACCTCCCTCAGCTTGTGTCGCCAACTCAAAACGGTCAACCAAGGGATGACGTTCCAAAAATTCCTGAACCCCTTGCCGCAAGCGCCCTGTACCCTTGCCGTGAATAATCCACAATGCCCCAGATGTCACCGCTTGTGATAGCGCTTGTTCTAACTCATACTCCGCTTCGGCGATCCGACTACCGCGAATATCTATTGTATTTTTAGAAGTACGGACAGGAGGCGCTGGGGGCGATACAACTGCTGGAGTCGGTGCAGGTGCTGGTTTTTGTTTAACGGGAATATCCGGTTTTTGACCATCTAGCGATTCAATATCTGCCAGAGGTACGGTCATTTTCATGATGCCAAATCGCACCGTTAAATCGCCGTCATCATCCGCCGCACTTAATACTTCTGCCGTTTGATTTAACCGAGGAATCCGGACGCGATCGCCTATTTTCGGCTTAAATCCTGGTTTTGGTTTCGCGATTGTAGGTAGCTGTCGCAGGGCAATTTCATTCAACGCATCAGTTGCGCGTTGGGCATTTCGAGCAATAGTTGGTCCTTGCTGTAACTTGCGAATCACCTGGGCAATTTCTTCCTTCGCTTGCACCAACGCCTGCTGCACTTCTCTTTCCTGAGAAAGCTTTAAATCTCGTTCTCTTTCTTGCAAAAGTGCTGCCTTGCGAGATACTTCTTGATGCAAACGTTCGGCTTGTTGCAACAACTGCGTTGCTTCTTTTGCCTTTGTTTCCTGACGCCGACGTTGTGCTTCTAAACCAGCAATCACCTGGTTAATGTCTTCTGATGCACCACCGACACGAGTTTGCGCCTGATCAACCACATCGGGATTTAAGCCCAAGCGCCGCGCAATTGTCAAGGCATTAGAACGACCGGGAATTCCCCACAACAAGCGATATGTGGGCGAAAGTGTGACATCATCAAACTCAACCGAGGCATTTTCAAAGCGCTCATCTTGATATTTCAGCGCCTTAAGTTCGCCGTAGTGGGTTGTGGCAATTGTCAGTTGGGCATGGTCAGCGAGATATTGTAAAAGAGCGATCGCTAATGCACTACCTTCTGCCGGATCGGTTCCTGCACCTACTTCATCGAGTAAAACCAAGGAGGACGACGGTTGCTTGGTTCTCTCTATCGGTAATGATTCTTCTCTGTCACCCTGTTGTTCAGGATTTAAGTCCGTAACTGCCGCTGATTCTCCAGTCTCCAAGGCTGACAAAATCCGACTAATCCGGCGAATATGCCCGGAAAATGTGGATAAACTTTGCTCTAAGGACTGCTCATCCCCAATATCTGCCAATACCTGCTCAAACCAGGGCAATTCTACCGGTTCTCTTGCCGGGACAAACAAGCCGACTTTTGCCATCAGTGCCGCCAAACCCAAGGTTTTCAGCGTGACAGTTTTTCCGCCAGTATTCGGTCCGGTAATCGCTACTACCCGAATTTGCGGCTGAATTTGGACATCAATGGGAATAACGGCTGTCCCTTGTTCGTGAGAATGTTGCCACACTAATAATGGATGCCGCAATTCCCGCAGGGTAACGATTTCGCTGTCGTTTTGGTTGATAAATCTTGGGGGATTCGCTCCTAACCACAGGCTATAACGGGCTTTTGCTGTTGCTAAATCTAAGGTTGTGGCGATCGCCAGTAATTCCTCCAAGTCTTCCTTGACATCAGCAACTTGTTGTGTTAGAGCACGAAGTACGGCTTCTGATTCAACTTGTTCTTGGCGTTGAAAAGTTCTCAGTTGATTTCCTAAGCCAATGATCGCTTTTGGTTCGATAAATAAAGTTGAGCCGGTGCTGGAGGTATCGTGAACAATACCAGGAATTGCGTCTTTTTGGGGGGCTTTGACGGGGATAACAAAGCGATCGCCTCGTTGGGTGATCACCTGTTGTTGCACGGCACCGCCTTGGCGCTGCATAATGCCCTGGAGAACTTGATAAATGCGATCGCGTAAGGCTTTAATTTGGGTACGAATCCCGGCGAGTTTCGGACTAGCGCGATCGGCAACATCGCCTCGATCATCAATGCAGCGATGAATTTCTTGTTCTAGTTCCGGATACGTTCGTAAATCTGATACCAGTTGAGTTAGTACTGGCACGTTTTCTTGATCGTCAATGAAGCGGCGCAACCGTCTCGCGCCAGAAAGTGTCGTTGCGATCGCAAGCAATTCTTGACCTGATAATAATCCTTGAAGTGCAGCCCTTTCTAAGGAGTCCCCAATATCCTGAATTCCTTCAAAGGACAACCCACTGGTCAGCTTATTCTCTAGCTGGTAGACTTCTTTAGTCTGAGCCAACAATTGCCAACTTTGGGCTTGAGTGACTGGGGGTGTGAGATGACGCGAGGCAACTGCCCCGAGCTTTGTAGCGGCAAATGTACTCAGATGCTGGCACAGACGTGACCATTCAAGTAGTTCTAGTGTCTCAGATTGAATCAAAACTCTAATATAAAAGCTTTTCTTAATTTAATTATCAGGTAATTTTTACGAATAGAACCAGTAGGATTAACCGTAATTGACGCAACAACTACTGGAAATCAAACATCGACCAAGCTCTACTTGTAGAGGATTTGCGAGCTATATTCTTTAACAAGCCAATTTCTCTAGAGCGGCAAATTTCTCAACTGCGGAAATGAACTGTTAACGAGCCAACCTGTCTCTTCCCAAGGTTCAAGAGGAATTACGGCAAAATAAGCAGTCAAGGCTTCAATTTGACTAATTTCTTCAACTTCTAATTTATCGAACATTTCCTCTAAAGCTTTGGAATCTTTATCAGTTAAGGGCATTTTGGGTTCGGTCTTCTTGTCAACCATTTTTTGAGAATTCCCTATAAAATTACGGTTCGTTGTGGTAGGTATGATTCTTGGTTGTTACAAATCTTTACCTTAAGTAAACGTAACGTTACTAAAATCCTCGAAAGAATGATTCTACCCATAGAAAGAAGTAAATAATTGCTCGTTATAAACTTTGTGAGAAAATTGCGATATAGCTTAAAATCAGCCCAGTTGTCGGAAAAAGGGTTCGCAACTGACTATTAAGTAAAGTGCGACAAGTAAGCTCAGGTCGCTTAATTTTTGCTATAAGTAATGCATAGAAGACAGGGAAGTCTTAAACCATCTTCTACTGCCAAGTGATTAATTTTAAGTAATCTCACCATAGTTAAGTTCACCTGGCAAAGTTAATTTTTTTGCTGGAAGCGGCAAGTGTTGTAAATTCGGCTTTGCTTCAACTCTAAAATTAAGGGTTGGTAAACGGTAAAGAACTATTAATAATCCAGCCTTGCTCTTCCCAAGGTTCCAAAGGCAAAGGGGCGTAGCGTTCCACTGTTTCCTCAATTTGGTTGATCGCTTCGACTTCTAATTGTTCAAATATATTGTTTAGTGCTTCCCGGTCTTGCTCAGTTAAAGGCATATTAGGATTGACTTTATTGCTAGCAATCGTCTTCATAATTCACTCCCAGAATTAGGATTTCCCTTGGGGTTCGATATTACTAAATTTTTAAAAAAACTTGACAATGTTGCCTCCCTCACTTTGCTGAGATTGATTCGTCGTTAATTCTGACTAGAGAGGGAGATTGTCGCTAGCAAGACAGGTTTTATAGATCAGAAGCGAGCCGTGCTTGTTAACCAGGGTAAGGCAGTTGTATAAAACTAGAGAAAGCGATCGCATCCAGTCGGCGATGTCAAAGTCCTTTCATTTAAGGAATCGCTCATCTAATCTTATACAGTGAACGATTACCCTGTTCTTGGAAAAGGCAATGCGATTTCCCCAGCAATTTGATACCCTAGCTTAAATACTCTTGGGAACGGGTAAAAGCGTGGACATTCAAATTGGGCGGAGCAAAACGGCTCGCCGAGCGTACGGAATTGACGAAATTGCGCTAGTGCCAGGAACGAGAACACTAGATCCAAATTTGGCAGATACTAGCTGGCGCATTGGCGGCATCGAGCGGGAAATTCCCATCATTGCCAGTGCGATGGATGGGGTAGTTGATGTTCGGATGGCAGTTTTACTCTCTCAGTTAGGGGCTTTGGGTGTCTTGAACTTGGAGGGTATTCAAACCCGCTATGTTGACCCAGAACCGATCCTAAAGCGCATTGCCTCAGTGGGAAAGTCTGAGTTTGTCACCCTGATGCAGGAACTGTATGCCGAACCGATTAAACCAGAATTGATTACCCAGCGCATCCGGGAAATCAAAGAGCAAGGCGGAATTGCTGCTGTCAGCTCAACGCCTGTGGGGGCGGTGAAATATGGCGAAGTTGTGAGCAAAGCTGGGGCTGACTTATTCTTTGTGCAAGCAACGGTTGTTTCAACGGCTCACCTTTCACCGGAGTCTGTAACGCCTCTAGATTTAGCGCAATTCTGTAAAGAAATGCCAATCCCGGTAATTTTAGGAAATTGCGTCACCTATGAAGTCACCCTTAACTTGATGAAGGCAGGAGCGGCTGGTATTTTGGTGGGGATTGGTCCGGGGGCGGCTTGTACCTCTCGCGGGGTTTTGGGTGTGGGTATCCCTCAAGCCACAGCGGTTGCTGAGTGTGCGGCGGCGCGTGACGACTATTATCAGGAAACAGGCAAGTATATTCCTGTGATTGCTGATGGTGGTTTAATTACAGGAGGCGACATTTGCAAATGTATTGCCTGCGGTGCGGATGGGGTAATGATTGGTTCTCCGTTTGCCAGGGCTAAGGAAGCCCCAGGGCAAGGGTTTCATTGGGGAATGGCAACACCGAGTCCAGTTTTGCCGCGTGGTACACGTATTCAGGTTGGTAGTACGGGTACTTTGGAGCAAATTCTTAAAGGACCGGCGCAACTTGATGATGGCACTCATAACCTTTTGGGCGCCCTGAAAACGAGCATGGGAACTTTGGGAGCGAAAAATCTCAAGGAAATGCAGCAAGTTGAAGTGGTTATTGCTCCTTCTCTGTTGACAGAAGGTAAGGTTTACCAGAAAGCGCAGCAGTTGGGTATGGGTAAGTAATTTTCCTTAGAGCAAGGGTGCAAGTTGGCGCGAGTACATAAGTAGGGGTTCTTTTAGAATCACTTTTGGATTCAAACCAAATCGTTGCTCTCCAAAACCCGCCCTTACGACGAGTTGCTGTGCCTTGCTTGAGTTGAAAACTGCTGTAAGTCATTTTTTGGCTATCCCAAGTTCACAGTAGCTGCGTAGAGCTACTTCTTTTGATTCAAGCCCAAAAAAGTTCCGGTATGCCCCTTGAGGCATTAGAAAAACTAAAGCTGTCGCTTACAATAGAAAAAGCGGAGACGAATGTTTCCGTTCACTCCTCACACCACACTCCGCCCGGACTGCGTTCGGGCGGTTCCTTATATGTAGTTATTTGAAGCGCGTCGTAAGGGTTTGAAAATCGCCAATTGATCGAAGCGAAAGTTATGTCTAAATGTATACTTTTTAATGTAGAGAACCAGCGTTTTGGCTGTGGTAGAATTGCTTAGATAGCAAGATAAAAGTACACGCAAGGATTTCCAGGCATGTCAGCAGCCGTACAAGTTACAGACGCCAGTTTTAAACAAGACGTACTTGATAGTGAAGTTCCCGTTTTAGTTGATTTTTGGGCTCCTTGGTGTGGCCCCTGTCGCATGGTTGCGCCTGTCGTCGATGAAATAGCAGCGCAGTACGAAGGTCAGGTGAAAGTTGTTAAACTTAACACCGATGAAAATCCAAATGTAGCAAGCCAATACGGAATTCGCAGCATTCCAACATTAATGATTTTCAAAGGTGGACAACGAGTTGATATGGTAGTGGGCGCTGTTCCCAAAACCACTTTGGCAAACACCCTCGAAAAGTACCTCTAATCGGTTAGTAGTGATACCGTTGGGATAAGAACGTTCAACTCCCGTACGTAAAATACCTTATCCTTTTGCGGAAAATTTAGGTTAGTTCTCTTGAAATAAAAACTTTTGTTTCCTGAGTCAATTGTTTAATCAATTTTAACCTTTGTTACTTTAACAATTCTTATTAGGTCATAAGAGCGTCTTGAGCTATCCCTAGCAAAGGCGCTTTTTAATGCTTTAGAAGAGGGAGAGTATCAAAAAATACAAGGATTTCCCAAAAAATGATGAATCTCGGTAGAATAGAGTGCCATCGGTTAATGAAGCTATGACTCTATCTCCTTCTGACCATGCCATCGAGTCAATTCAAACAGATTTAACAGCACTGATTGAGCAGTTGCCCACGCTGAAACATCAGAAGTGGGTGGAACGGGCGTTATCAGTAATCAGGCGACTGAGTGAGGAGGAGATTGATCGTCTAGACTGGAAAATCCTCACCGCTTCAATCGAGGATATGGAGCGTGCCTTTCAAGTATTTTATCCGTACCGCCACGTTCGCAAAGTCACAATTTTTGGTTCCGCACGTATTGCACCGAATACTCCTGAGTATAAGCTGGCAGCTGAATTTGCTCGTTATTTAGCCGCGCAGGGATTTATGGTGATAACGGGTGCCGGGGGTGGCATCATGCAGGCAGGAAATGAAGGTGCTGGTGCCGAAAATTCTTTTGGTTTGAATATTCAGTTACCCTTTGAGCAAGGGTCAAATCCTTTTATTGAAGGCGATCCGAAGTTAATTGATTTTAAGTATTTTTTCACACGTAAGCTATTTTTCCTGAGAGAAAGTGATGCGATCGCACTTTTTCCCGGTGGTTTTGGGACTCAAGATGAAGCCTTTGAATGCTTGACACTTTGCCAAACCGGACGCTCAGGTCCCGTCCCTTTAGTATTGATTGATCGCGCCGGTGGCACTTACTGGCACGAATGGGATGCTTATATTCGTAATAATTTAATTGAACGCTGTTTAGTCAGTCCAGACGATTCTAGTCTTTACACCATTACAGATAACTTAGAAGTTGCTTACGAAGCAATTAATAGCTTTTACCGGATTTATCACTCCAGTCGTTATGTTGGCGACCAACTCGTGATTCGTCTCAAATCTCAAATATCGGATGCGAATGTCGAAGAACTGAATACAAAGTTTAGCGATATTTTAGTTAAAGGAAAAATCCAAAAAAGTCAGGCTTTACCTCAAGAAATGCTCGATGAAACCACTGAACTTCCCCGCCTGCTTTTGTA
>CADCTM010000053.1:0-3238 GCA_902805485.1 uncultured Coleofasciculus sp.
AGCCTTAGGCGAATTTTCCTCTTTACTTATAAAAACTGATTGACACGCTCATGGAATCACCGCTTCCCTCTGGAACTATTCTACAAAATCGCTATCATTTACAAAGGGTTCTGGGTCAAGGTGGATTTGGTCGGACTTACCTGGCAGAAGACCAAGGGCGCTTTAATGAACTTTGTGCCCTCAAAGAATTGATTCCGCCCGAAACAGGCGCTTATGCCCTGGACAAATCAAAGGAACTCTTCCAACGAGAGGCAACAACGCTTTATCAAATTAAGCACCCCCAAGTTCCGCAGTTTAGAGCGAACTTTGAGCAGGATGGGCGCTTGTTTTTAGTTCAGGATTATGTAGAAGGGAAAACCTACCGGGAACTACTCAACGAGCGCAAAGCCCAGACGGTGATTCAACAATCGAATGCGAATCCCGCTAACCCAGTACCGAATCAGGGCAGCAACGGCGTCTTCTCAGAATCAGAAGTGCGATCGCTATTGCTCCAATTATTACCAGTCTTAGACCACCTCCATAGCAAAAGCATCATTCATCGGGATATTACCCCCGACAATATTATTCTGCGGAACTCCGACAGAATGCCCGTCTTAATTGACTTTGGCGTAGTCAAAGAACTAGCAACACGTTTTCTGTCCCCCAACGCCTCAGCACCGCTTACAACCGTCGGGAAAGTCGGTTATGCACCCAGCGAACAAATCCAAACCGGAAGAGCCTATCCCAGTAGCGACCTCTATTCCTTAGGGGTGAGTGCCGTAGTACTGCTAACTGGCAAAGAGCCACAATCATTGTTTGATGACAATCAACTAACTTGGAACTGGCAACGGTGGGTGAATGTCAGTGACGAATTCGCCCAGGTTTTGAACCGGATGCTAAATTACAGACCAGGCGATCGCTATCAATCGGCAAACGAAGTGATGCAAGCGCTACAATCACCCCTGCCGGCTTCACCTCCCCAACAACCTCCCCTGCCTATCCCACAACCTCCCCAACGACCAGATCCAAGTGTAAGCCAAGTCGCCACAATGGCAGTAGGAGGTCGCCCAGAACCGCCGCGTTCAGGCGCTATGCCAGGACGAAACGCTAGAATTCCGGAACCTACCAACGACTCACTTACCGATAATCCTTGGGTCGTAATCGGAATTGGCGCAGCACTGACATTAGTGGCAGGACTTGGCGCTTGGGCAATTGGCAGCTCCCTGAGAAATAATCGACAAAACGATCCGGTAGCCCAAACACCCCTAGAAACACCGCTAACAACTCCCCTGCCAACGGCGACAGAAACCTTATCACCCACCCCATCACCAACACCAACACCAACACCAACACCAACACCAACACCAACACCAACTCAGGCTCCCCAATCCACCACGGCTAGCGCACGTCTAGCATTACCACCAGGTCAAAGCCTTTCAAGATCGGGGACTTTAAATGCGAACTCAACCGTTAACTATATTATTCGCGGTGAACAAAACCAACGATTGAATGCAACGCTAGTCGGTGAAGGCGTCTTGATGACTGTCATCGCCCCGGACCAAAACCCAGTAAGCGATCAAGCTGTTCGGGTGCAACGCTGGGATGGAAAACTCCCCTTAAGTGGCGAGTACACCCTTCAACTACGTCCAGTTAAGGGAGTATCGAATAGCGATTACAAGCTAACAATTAACTCGGAAGCCCCCCCGACACCAAAACCGACACCAACATCAACACCAACAACAACGGGTACACAACCGATTGAATATCAATCAGAACGGGTTATTTTATCAGGAGGTATAGGCAGTCAAGATCTGATCGGCAGCACCAGTCCGCGACAGATCAAACGCTACCTTGTGAATGTGAAAAAAGGACAAACTCTTGCGGTAGAAGTTCCCCAAACCGTTGCCGCGAGTGTCGATGTTCGTGACCCCAATGGCAAGTTAATCCCAGAGGCTTCTGCGGCAAAAGCTTGGGAAACACAGGTTCCCCGTGATGGCGAGTACAAGATTGACGTGATTGCTCCAAAAAGGACTGATTTCACGTTAAATATTAGTGTTAGCCAATAAAAATAAATAACCGTTGAACGCATTACTGATTGCTGGCACTGATACCGAAACGGGCAAGACGGTCTTAACCTCTGCCCTCGCTGCTTATTGCCAGATTTACCGTCCTCATGAGAGTTTGGGAATTTTCAAGCCAATTCAAACGGGGACAGGTGACTGCGAGTTGTACCAAAAGCTTTTTGATCTCAAGCAAACGAGTGAAGAAATCACACCCTTACGCTTTCAAGCGCCCGTGGCACCGCCCATCGCCGCCGAACAGGAAGGGCGTTTGGTTGATTTGGGTAGTGTTTGGCAGGCGTTTAATGCCTTACGACAGCAGAGAATGCGGGTATTGGTGGAGGCGTTGGGAGGTTTGGGTTCACCAATAACTCATGAATTGACGGTGGCTGATTTGGCAAGAGATTGGCGCTTACCCGTTGTGTTAGTCGTGCCTGTAAAATTGGGAGCGATCGCTCAAGCTGTCGCGAATGTTGCCCTCGCGCGTCAGTCAGGTGTTCACCTGATCGGCATTGTCCTCAATTGCGTTAATTCCTGTTCTGATCAGGAAATTAAGGATTGGACACCCGTTGCGTTAATAGAGTCCCTTACTAATATCCCAATTTTAGGTAGTATTCCTCATCTCGCTGACCCCGCTGACCGCTCTAAATTGGCTCAAGTCGCTTCAAATTTAGATATCGAGCGATTGTTGTTGTCGTAGAATAACCAGGCGATGTTCGTAATCACGGCTACACAAAAGTCCCCTGTCTGTGTGGACTAAATTCACTCCGCGTGGTGCGCTAGGTGGACTTTGTTTATGTAGCCTCCAGTCTGCGGGTAATTAGCCTACGTTATATTCCATATATTTAGAAGTCGCGACAACCGCATCTTTCCCCACTAATTTGTCTACAACATAAAAAGACATATCAATTCCTGCCGATATCCCTGCGGATAAAATAATCTTTCCATTATCCACAAAGCGCTGATCTTTAACTATTTTTGTCTTAGGAGCCGCTTTTTTAAGCAGATCCAAAGCCCCATGATGTGTAGTCGCCGTCAATCCTTCAAGAAGCCCGGCTTTCGCTAAAATTAAAGCGCCTGTACAAACGGAAAGAAGCAGCTCTAAATGATTGAAGGAATCTTTCACCCAATTAACTAAAACAGGATTATTCATTTCTTTTCTAGTTCCTTGTCCTCCTGGAACTATTAAAATATTGGGT
>CADCTM010000053.1:3248-5231 GCA_902805485.1 uncultured Coleofasciculus sp.
GGTTTCGGGCAATTATTAATGGTATATCTCGGATTAACGCTTAAGTTATTTCTCGCAATTACAGGTTTATCTTCCTCAGCAACTGTATAAACATTAAAAGGCTTGAGGCTATGAATTTCATTCGTTACAGAAAACACCTCAAAAGGTCCGCAAAAGTCTAAAACTTCTACATCATTAAATATTAAAATAGCAACATTTTTGCTGCGAATCATGGCGGCTCTCCTGGATCAGGTCTTTCTTCCCAGTGTAGATAAATTCTCAGATTTCGTGACTGCCAATCCCTTGAGTGAGGCTATCTACACTTGCCCTTGTCACCACTTAACTACATTTTTCTTAGTAAAAGTCAATATAAAGACTCTAATTCACTCACAATAGTGTTATTAGTGTTGATTGTTTGAATACAGAAAAAAAATGGTTTCTACGTTTCCAAGCTCCCACTCAGTTGACCAATCTCAGATTAGGCTCGATATTCGAGCCTTGCAACCTCAACTGGTGGCATGGCGTCGGAGTTTGCATCAACGACCAGAATTAGGTTTTAAAGAACAGCTAACAGCCCAATTCATTGCTCAAAAATTGCAAGAATGGGGAATTGAGCATCAAACTGGCGTTGCTAAGACGGGGATTGTTGCCATAATTAATAGTGGTTCCCCAGGGCCTGTACTGGCGATTCGCGCAGACATAGATGCTTTACCGATTCAAGAAGAAAATGAGGTATCGTATCGGTCACAGCATGATGGGATAATGCACGCTTGCGGTCATGATGGACATACTGCGATCGCACTTGGCACTGCTTACTATCTCTGGCAACATCGCCAAGACTTCACGGGAACGGTAAAAATCATCTTCCAACCCGCTGAGGAAGGACCAGGCGGTGCCAAACCAATGATCGAAGCAGGTGTCTTGAAAAATCCCGACGTAGACGCCATTATTGGTTTGCATTTATGGAATAATCTCGCCCTCGGTACAGTTGGTGTTCGTAAAGGCGCTTTGATGGCGGCGGTAGAGTGTTTTAGTTGCACAATTTTGGGGAAAGGTGGACATGGTGCAATGCCTCACCAAACGGTTGATTCTGTTGTCGTCAGCGCCCAAATTGTTAATGCTTTACAAACTATTGTTGCTCGAAATGTTGACCCGATTGAGTCAGCAGTTGTAACAGTGGGCGAACTTCATGCGGGTACGAAACATAATATTATTGCCGATACCGCCCGGATGACTGGCACCGTGCGATATTTCAACCCAAAACTACAAGGATTTATTGGCAAGCGAATTGAACAAATAATTGCGGGTGTTTGCCAAAGTCAGGGGGCAAGTTATGAGTTGGATTATTGGCATCAGTATCCTCCTGTAATTAATGATGCCAATATTGCAGAACTTGTGCGCTCGGTGGCGGCAGAAGTGGTGGAAACTCCTGCCGGAATTGTGCCGGAATGTCAAACAATGGGCGCGGAGGATATGTCATTTTTCCTTCAAGCTGTACCGGGTTGTTATTTCTTTTTAGGTTCTGCAAATCCAGCAAAAGATTTAGCTTATCCTCATCACCATCCCCGATTTAACTTTGATGAAACCGCTTTAGGTATGGGTGTAGAAATCTTTGTCCGCTGTGTTGAAAAGTTTTGCGGCTAATAATAAAAATATGGGGTGGAAATAAAGTGTTTCCTTCTTGATTTCCACTCCCCAAGGCGTTGATGTTGCCATAACGCTGCAGTCCTGAGCTGTAAAATGAATTAAGCTAGGGCTTATAACAGCGCGTTTAATTGCCGTATAATCAAATTTTTCTGTCTTAGCTTTATTTGTTTGTAAGTCTCAGCAAGTTCTGCAGCAATTCTATTTGCAATCTCATTCGCTTCTTCCCTCGTGCGGCAGGGGTAAGCAAATTTTTGATTTTTTGGGGCGCGAAAGTAAGTAGCTGTTATTGCAATAAACAATTCTTCGTCTAAAGGTTCATAGCTTTCAGAATTATCTAGAGCAAGTCTCAGTTGTTCT
>CADCTM010000054.1:0-4849 GCA_902805485.1 uncultured Coleofasciculus sp.
GTTCTAATTACCGGATCGTACTGAACTAACGATAACTCAAGCGATGACGGTTCACTAGATTTTGCTCGATTTCGCCGCAATTCCAAGCGAATAGCTGCCAAATTATCAAGAGTAATAAGCAGCTTATTCCGGGGATTTTCTGGGCGAAAAAGATACCAAGTCGCCACAGCACCAGGGGCATCTCTTTCCACCGACACTAATACTATTGATTCATCATAAGAATAAATTCGTTCAAGGATTTTTACAGGTTTTTGCTCAGTGAGTTGGAGCTTAAATGCTTGCTTAACCCACTGTGTTAGCCAACTAAACCACGTTAGTAAATTCTCTTGCTTCACTTGCGAATACGAATGTGGTGTCTCAGTCGAAGTTGCCTTCAGAGGTAATTAACTGGTGAGATTAACCAAACAAATGTGATTAATTACGCCTTCCCACTCAACCGCTAAAAAATTCCAATTTAAAACCTGCACCCCCAAAACAAACCTTAATAACCTATCCCTTTTTATCTGTAGTTTCATCTAACCACCAAAAAAACTAGAGATTTTCTTACCTACATAGCTAAGACTTCCCAAGCACCTTCATCAAAGCATCATAAGCCGGTTTGGGACGAGACAACTCATCAAAAACCAGTGGTGCATTTGGTTTCTTGAAAAACTGAGGAAGCCAAGAATAGCCGTCATTTACTCCCCATAAAGAAAACCCTTTAGAATTTTTTGAGCCGCCAGACATACCTGCATCATATTCCGATACAGATCAGATTGGGGAGCAAGTCGTTGAGTCAGAGTGCCATTGCCGTCGAAAATTTTCCTATCCGTCTCGGTAATTTGTACCTCCAACCCCAACTCATTGAAACGCTTAATATTTTCCGCTAATTTTTCTGGGTTGGGAGAATTTTTAATCCCATCTCTCAGTGAGTTATTTTCATCAGAAACCGCCTCATTAACGACATCCCAAACATCCATCTGACCCCGATAATGGCTCATAACGGTGTTAATATGTTGCCACCGAATCGTAATCAACTTGTCCCCCGTCCTGTTTGCCTCTGTAAGCCATTTCGGGAGACTTTCGTGCCCAACCGCCTGACTTTCTTCATCTGCCTCAACCTCGCTGATATCTCATACCTGGTAACTGGGACACTAACCCCAAGAGTTCTAACTGCAACAAGGCGGCGGAAACTAACCCTGGTGCTAAATTAGCTTGCTGCACAATTACATCAAATGGGGTAGGTATGTCCGCTAATGCCTGGAATACCTGTGCT
Organism: uncultured Coleofasciculus sp.; assembly: GCA_902805485.1. Classification (GTDB taxonomy): domain Bacteria; phylum Cyanobacteriota; class Cyanobacteriia; order Cyanobacteriales; family Coleofasciculaceae; genus CADCTM01. Next base: position 1,256 of record CADCTM010000054.1, read on the forward strand.
AATTCTGGCTCTAATTGCGGCAGTGGTGTCGATTCTGAAGGAAATAATTGTAGTTGGACGGTGTTGTCAAGTTTTGGAATCGCGCCTAGCATTTCCAGCAGATGACCTTCATTTAAAATTACATGAGCGCCGCGACTCATAAGCCCTAAACAACCTAAAGATTGCTGATTGTCTAAGGAACCGGGTAGCACGTAAACATCCCGGCAGAATTCATTAGCACAGTAAGCGGTAATTAATGCGCCCGATTTACTGGGGGCTTCCATTACCAAAACAGCACGGCTCAAACCCGCAATAATCCGATTACGTTGGGGAAAGTGGGCGCGATTCGGTCCAGTACCTGCCGGATACTCACTTACCACCAACCCCTGTTGCTGAATTTGTTGATATAAAGATTGATTGCGTGGTGGATAAACCATGTCAACACCTGTACCTAAAACGGCGATAGTGCGTCCTCCGGCTTTTAAGCAGCCGTTATGCGCTTCGGTATCGATGCCGGCTGCCATGCCTGAAACTACCGTGAAGCCATGTTTGGCAAGGGCGCTGCTGATTTTGCGAGTCCAGCGTTTGCCGTATTCAGTGGGTTCGCGGGTGCCGACAATGCCTACCATCGGTTTGATCCCGTGATTTTCCTGATTTTGCACCACTCCTCGGTAGTACAAAACGGGTGGGGAGGTGGGAATTTCTAGCAGCAAGCGGGGATAGTCGGCATCGGCAAGTGTCCAGAAATTGGGGTTTTTTAGGGAGTGTTGTTCTAGGAATTGTTGGGGATTAATTTGCGATCGCGCTGCTGTTACTGCTGTAATAATTTGAGGTCCAAAACCCTCAACTTGTCCTAGTTGGGCAGCATTTGCTGTCCAGGCTTCTGCGAGAGTACCAAAGTGTTGTTGTAAACGCTTGAGTAATATCGGTCCAACACGGTTAACTTGCGACCACGCTAGCCAGTAGGCACGTTCTTCTACCATTTTTTCTCCTGATGCACCTGCTTTGAATTGATTTTTCAAGTGATTACAGATTTAGTTGGCATAATGCCACGGGAAGGATGGGGAAATTGAATAACTTTTCCGAGTTCCCTAAATTTTTTTATGTTTTTCAACTGATAAAATAAGCAGAGTAGTTGTCAGATACTAATGAATACAGATTTTTTTAGTGTAAGCCAGCATCCCAAATGCCAATATAAAGGCGATCGCCTTTTTGTCGCTCAATCACGCCTTCCAGAGTATTCAATTTAAAATAATACTTCTCAAACTCTCCTTTTTGTACTTGTTGTAATCCTTGTTGAATTTGCTCGTTGAGTTTACAGCCTAACATTCCATTTAAGGTCATTAACACAATCTTAGAATCAACGCCATCGGTAAAGGATGCTTCAGTTTGGCGGATGCGTTCGGAGCGCCGATCAAATAGAAAACCTAAGCTGACTTGTTGAGGTATTAATTCATAAAATACAGCACGAGTATTCTGCCAATAACCGGGTGAACTTCCAGTAGGAGTTCCTAGCATTCGTAGGACATCATTTTTCATAATTCCTGGCTGAAATCCTGGAATGCCAACGCCGCTAGGGACATCTTGACATTGCTCTTCAATTACTTCTCCCAACGGCTGTGGAAACACTTCAAAGGCTTCTGGAGGTAGTCGAGAAGGCTTTGAGGAAAGGAGAAAAGTCGGCGATTCGGTTTTAAATTCTAATAACAAAGAAGTCAGCGATACTTGGGAGAGTGTGGCGAGAAGGTAACTCGTTAAGATTAATAGTCCCATAACAATTCTCTAAGAATTTGTATGAAGTAGCGCCACCTGCGATCGAGCTTGCTTATTGCTAGGATTTTGATTTAAATCTTATTTAAATAAGACTTATAATTTTCCTTGGCTTCCAAGAATCTCCTAATACAGGTACTCAGAATTATTCCAATTCAGTACAGATATAGAAGTTAATTTTTTTAAAAAAAAATTTTTAATACAGGCAAATGCTGCCTGATTAAAATCAAAAAACTGATTTGATTTACTACCACTTCAACGAATTAAACTAAATTCGTAAAAGCGTTTGGAATAACTACGTCTATTGTTCTACTCTTACAGGTAAATCATTTTATTCGTCATTCCGCCATCAATAACAAAATTTGTGCCAGTTATAAAATCGGCATCAGCAGAGGCAAAATATACAGCTAATGAAGCAATATCTTCTGGTTTTCCTACCCGACCAACCGGATGTTGCTGATGATCTTGCTCTGTTAATTCAGTGCGGTGTCTGTTGGCTAGCTTTTGCCACTCGCTGACATCTATCCATCCCGGACTAATAGAATTTACCCTGATATCTGGTCCTAAGCTAATTGCCAAAGCATGAGTTAATGCCACCACGCCCCCTTTAGAAGCAGAATATGCTTCTGTATTGGGTTCGGACATTAACGCTCTTGTTGAGGCAATATTGATAATTGTGCCTTTATTTTTACGGAGATGAGCAACCGAATGTTTACTACAAAGAAAAACCCCAGTAAGATTTATTGAAATCGTGCGCTCCCAATCCTCTAAACTCAGTTCTGTTAGCGGTAAATTTTCCGGATTAGCCCGGGCGGCATTATTAACTAATACATCTATTTGTCCAAAGTTATGATTTGTTTCTCTGATTAAGTTTTTAACCGAATCTTCATTAGAAACATCTGTCTGAATAAACTCGATAGAACCGAGATTTTTGTATTCTGCTTCTGTTTCTCTTCCTGCTTCTTGATCAATTTCCGCAATGACGACTTTCATTTTTTCTTCTAAAAATCGTTTAGCGATCGCTTTTCCAATTCCCTGCCCACCTCCTGTAACAATCGCTACTTTTTCTCGCAAGCTCATCTCTACTCCTGATCAATTTATGAATGAGCCGCACGTTGCTTAAGATAGACAAAAACAGATTTATCCCCAATATCATCGGGAATGGCTTGGACTACCTTACGCAAAGCAAACACAAGAAATAAAACCGCCCATATTCCTAGTAAAACCTGTTCCCAAGCTAGCGGCAATACACCCGTCAAATGTCCTAAGAGTAGCATTGGCACCAACGGCGTGAGAAACTTAGTTTCAAGGCGGTTAAAGCAAAAAGCTTCCTTGAAATAAATACCCGTCAACGCGGCAAAGGTAAAGCCCACTCCGAAAATCGTCGCCGGATGATTATATACATATAATGCCAGGGGTTCAGGAGTTTTCACCGCCAACACAATTGCTGTAACAACACCAATACCCCAAAAAACTTGCAGTGCCCGATGCAGTACAGCTAGATAAATATGAATGGTGAATAAACTAACGCCCAAAGCAAGGCAAAATACGGCATAAAATCCAGTAAGTGCCGTTAAAACCGTCGGTGTACTGCCTTGTAACAAAATAAGCCAAGTTGCGATCGAAAAACTCAATGCCGCCACCAGTAAACCCGCACGATAGATAATAACGCCAGTGCGATCGCTTTGTGTAATTGTAAACTTGCCAAACTGTCCTTCATAAACCTCTAGTTCAGAAGACTGGAGTTGAGTCATTTTTCGTTCCTCCAAATGTGTCAAATCTCTAAAAAAAAGCGACAATCAACTGCCAAATTATTGCAATTCAAGTACATTCAAAACAGAGAAT
>CADCTM010000054.1:4859-5199 GCA_902805485.1 uncultured Coleofasciculus sp.
ATAACTGCGTATCTTATCGAAATTGAAGACCTGCTAACTAAGTCAAAAGCCCCTACAAGAATAAAAGTTTCCCCAGAATTCAGAAGTTCTAATAACAGCAAGTGTAGAACGTTAGATGATAGAAGTGGGAAAAAGCCTCGCAATTCGACCAACCCCATTTTCCCTATATCTCCCCCACACAGCAGCAACTACCGGGTTTAGCTGGCACAACATAATGCTATGACGCTTGAACAAATTGACCAACTTCTAGCAGATTGTAAAGCAAAAGTCAACGTTGTCAGTCAAAATCTCATCGACTTACATGGATGTACCACAGATCAAGGGCTAGCCGGACAAGACG
>CADCTM010000055.1 GCA_902805485.1 uncultured Coleofasciculus sp.
TATTGAAAAAGCTGAGGGCGTCCCCTTAGGTTTTTCCTGTCTTACTTAATTTAAGAGTTTATTGTGTTTAGACAAGAAACTCCAGATTTAAATCTTCTTTGTGGAGCTAGGTCTCAGTTATGGTTGACCCTCCAGAATCTTCGAGACAAGTATTAATATGTCAGAGCCGTAGCTGCTGTAAGCAAGGAGCTGCTGCTGTCTTGGCAGCTTTTCAAACTTTATCAGTGACCGAAGTCACTGTCATCCCTAGTGGTTGTTTGGGACAATGCGGTAACGGACCTATGGTACTGGTGACGCCTGAAGAAATTTGGTACTACGGCGTTCAGGCTGGCGAAGTGCCTGCAGTAGTCGAACGACATCTACAAGGCGGGCGTCCAGTGCAGTCTATGCTCTACCCTAAGTATCATCAATCATGAGCGATAATCCTAAGCGTGCTGACCGAAAATTATTGCTTCGGAGGCAACTTTACAGGGTGCAAGGTAAAACTAGTGAACATCTCCTTGGGTAAGCCCAGTTGCACCGTGATGAGTTTTACTGGGCATAAATCAGGTGACTTTCTTCATATAACTGCCCATCATTGTTACGCTCTATGCAATACCTGGACAAGAGTGACACTCGCCTGAAATTAGCGCTGCAAAGCACCAATAGCGGGATGTGGGAGTGGAATATCCGCACAGGGCAAATAACTTGGTCTGAAAATTTTGAACCACTCCTGGGGGTTACCTCAGGTACATTAAAAGAAACGTATCGAAGTTTGCTTAAAGCGATTGTGCAAGCCGATCGCAAAGCCGTGCTTCAAGCGTTCAACCTTGCAATTAAACAACAAACTCCCTACATCGTTAAATTTCGGATCTGCTATCCTGACGGCACTGTTCACCATTTAGCTTGTGAAGGAGAAGTGTATTCCGATGAAAATCACTCGCTTATTTTAGCTGGACTGTGCCAAGACATTACGGGAAAGTTACAGGCAGAAACTGGAAAGCGCAAGGAAGAAGCGTATCACCTCGCTTTGAGCAACTTGACTCCGGATGCGAGCTTTCGCTTGAGTCAAGAGGGCATCTTTTTAGATTTCCGTTCGGGCAAAGATGTAGAAATGCTGATGCCATCGGTGGAATTTATTGGTAAATCTCTATCTGCTGTGATGCCGCCAGAAATTGCGCGTCCGTTCCAGCATTATCTGCAACAAGCTCTGAGGGCGAACCAAACCCAAATCTTTGAATATTCCTTACGATTATCCGACAAACTCCAGCATTTTGAGGCGCGTTTGGTAAGGAGTGACAGTAATGAAGTTGTCGTAATTGTCCGCAATATTACAGAACGAAAGAAAGCAGAAGCGGCACTGATTTGTAGCGAACAACGACTCAATAGTATTCTCAATTCCTTAGAAGATGCAGTTTGGTCAGTTTCCATGGAAACCTTTAAGCTGCTTTACCTCAACCCCGCTGCCGAGGCTATATATGGGCGTCCTAGTAGTGAATTTTTAGAAGACCAAAACCTTTGGTTAGAAATCATTCACCCAGAAGACCGGGATCTGCGCTGGCCTACGGCTCACTTCGCTAACGCAGCAGCACTTCGTCGCGTTTGGACTTCTTCCCAAGAATTATTTGAAACCGGAAGTTATGAAGTACAATACCGGATCATCCGTCCAAACGGGGAAATTCGCTGGTTACGCGATCGCACTCGCTTAATTCTCGATCCCCAAGGCAACCCCAGCCGCATCGATGGCATTACCAACGATATTACCGCAACGCTTGCACTTGTTGCTGCCTTAGAACAGGCAAACGAAGAACTAGAAGTGCGCGTCCAAGAACGAACCCGCGCCCTTGAACAAGTTGTCGAACAATTAAGGTCAGAAATTGCTGAACGCGAACAGGCACAAGCCTTTGCGGCACGACTTACCGCCATTTTAGAGGCAACGCCGGACGCTGTGGGGATTACCGATGCTGCCGGAAAACCACTTTACCTAAACCGTACCGCCCGAACTATGTTTGGTGTCGGCGAGGCAGAAGACTTGTCTAATAGCCAAAACTGGGCGGGTTCGATGCTGTTGATGGGAGAACAAATTACGAAAGAAGGCGTACCAGCAGCAATAGTTGCCCAGACATCAACCGAAGGCATCGATTCAGGCGTATGGAGTGGCGAAACAACCTGGCAGCACCATGAAGGCAAAGAAATTCCGGTATCTCAGGTAATTATGTCTCACAAATCCGCAAGCGGCGAAGTTGAATTTATTTCGACCATTGCCCGTGACATCACCTCAGCAAAGCAGGCAGAGGAAGCCTTGGCGCGGAGTGAAGCCAAATGGCGATCGCTGATTCAAAACTCAAGCGACCTGATTACGATTTTGTCATCTAACGGCACAATCCTCTATACCAGTCCTTCGATTGAACGCATCCTTGGTTACTCACCCGAAGAATTAATTGGGTCAGAAATTGTACAATACATTGCCCCGGAAAACTCAGAAGAAATTGCTTCTGCCTGGGAAGATTTTTTGGCAGCCGGTCATGGCATCACCTTACCTCCGATTGTCTGCCGTTTTCGCTGCAAAAACCAGTCTTGGTGCTTGTTAGAATCCTCTGGCACCAACCTCCTAGCGGATGAAGCCGTCGGTGGTATTGTGATCAACTCTCGCGATCTCACAGATCGCTTTAAGGTTCAAGAAGCACTACGGCAAAGCGAAGTCCGTTTCCGAGCAATTTTTGAAAACGCCGCATTAGGTATTGCCCTGAGCGATCCCTCGGGAATTCTCCTCGCCAGTAACCCAGCAATGCAGCAACTCCTGGGCTATAACGAACCGGAATTACGACAAGTTAAGTTTACTACCATTACTCATCCTGACGATGTGGGGGCGGGCGCGAACCTCTATCAGCAGCTTATTTCCGGCTTAATTTCCTCGTACCAACTAGAAAAGCGCTACTTCCACAAAAACGGTAACGTGGTTTGGGGACGCCTGACGGTTTCCCTCGTCCGCGATAAGGCAGGAAGTCCGCTGTTTTCTGTCGCGATGGTGGAAGACATTACAGCAGCGAAACAAACCGAGTCCACCCTATTACGCATTAGCAAAGCGGTTGAAAATGCCAGTGATGCCATCAGCATTGCCGAGAGTTTGGTGTCAAGCCTAACTTACCTGAATCCGGCATTTTGTCAAATGTTTGGCTATACCCTAGAGCAGCTAAACGCGGTTGGGGGTGCGGCAATTTTGTTTTGTAACCCGACGCTTGTCAATGAAGTATATGCGATCGCGGCGCGTGGTGATTCTTGGCAAGGGGAAATTGAGATGCTTTCCCGTCGGGGTGTGATGAAGCAAATCGCGCTGCGGGCGGATGCGATTAAAGATGCTACGGGTGAAGTAGTGGGGGTAATTGCCATCCACACGGATATTACAGAGCATAAGCAGGCAGAAGCCGCACTCAGGCGTTCTTATCACCGCGCTGAGTTGCTCAAGCAAATTACGACGGAGATTCGCTCTTCCCTGGATTTGCCGCATATTTTTCAAACCACCGTAACGCAGCTAGGACAAGCGCTAAAAGTGAATCGTTGCGTGGTTTACCTGTATCAAGCGGCAGATGATAGCGAAGCGAGTGCATTGTGTTTGCCCTACAGCCCTTCGGGCATCGTACAGCAGGCGTTGCCGAAGGCTAGCGCAGATCGAGTACTCGCACTCGGTGAGCGCTCAATACGGAATCTCCCGTTGGTGGCAGAGTATTTGGAACCGGGATACTCGTCTCTTGAGGATTGTGAGGTGTTTGTAACGGGACATCCTTGCCTTGAGCAGGTACTCGCTAGCGATCAAGCGCTCGCTTCAACGGATGTCTACGCGGAATCATTGTTAGCATCGACGGCACAGCTATACCGGGCGATGAATTTAAAATCAATGTTGATCGTTCGTACCTCCTATCAAGGCGAACCTAATGGGCTGATTGGGTTACAGCAGTGTGATGTCTACCGCGATTGGGATAGTAATGAAATTGAGTTACTGGAAGCGGTTGCCGCTCAAGTTGGCATTGCTTTGGCTCAAGCGCGTCTTTTAGAAAAAGAAACTAAGACTGCGGCGCAACTGGTTCAACAAAACTTAGCCCTTCAGTTATCGGAAGCACGCGCCAATACTAAGGCAACTGAGTTAGAGCAAGCTTTACGAGAATTGCAACGTACTCAAGCGCAACTGGTACAAACTGAAAAAATGTCGAGTTTAGGTCAGTTGGTTGCTGGTGTAGCTCATGAAATTAATAATCCTGTGAGTTTTATTACTGGCAATATTAGCTACGCCTGTGACTATATTCAGGATTTGCTGGGTATTGTTAATCTGTATCGACAACACTATCCTCAGCCAGTTCAACCCATTCAAGATGAATTAGAAGCGATCGATCTGGATTTTTTGATTAAAGATTTTCCGAAACTGCTAAAGTCAATGAAAGTGGGTGCAGATCGTATTAATCAAATTGTCCTGTCGTTACGAAATTTCTCCAGGCATGATGAAGCGGAGATGGCGGCGGTAGATATTCACGAAGGAATTGATAATACTTTAATGATTTTGCAGAGTCGATTCAAAGCTAAGGGCAAAAATCCGGAAATTAAACTTATTAAAGAGTATTCAGCTTTACCGCTAGTCGAGTGTTATGCAGGGCAGCTTAATCAAGTGTTTATGAATTTGATTAGTAATGCCATTGACGCCCTAGAGTCCGATGGAGTCGGTAACTTTGGAGACACTCAAACTCCGATCATCACAATTTGTACTGAAGCAAAAGACAACAACAATGTAGTCATTCGCATTATCGATAATGGTGTGGGAATGACTGAGGAGGTGCAGCAAAAACTGTTTAATCCCTTTTTTACAACAAAACCAATCGGCAAAGGTACGGGTTTAGGGTTGTCGATTAGTTACCAAATTGTTGTTGAAAAACATGGCGGTGAATTACAGTGTTTTTCTACACCTGGGTATGGTACTCAGTTCATCATTGATATTCCTATACGTCATACTCAGGAGAAAACGGCTTAGAAATTGAGAACTTAGGGAAATTAAGGCCCCTGAGTTGTTCGCTTCGATTCCCGTCTTCGTAGCCTATTTCCTGGAATAATGAAAAAAATGCCCTCTTGAGGCAGTTAAGAGGGCGGGTTTCTACACTCATATTCATAGCGTAATCAGTAAAAGTGAATAATTTGTGAAGGTCATTCTTGATGATCAACTAATGTTTATATAG
>CADCTM010000056.1 GCA_902805485.1 uncultured Coleofasciculus sp.
CAGAAGTTGTAAATACTTCTCATTCGTTTTTGCCTGTACCCACTTTTCTTTAAAAATTGCTGCGGATTGCGCTTTAATTGGATCTACTTCATTTGGTAAAATATCTTTTCTCGCTTCAAATTGCGCTTCTTTCGTTGTTTCTTTTTGAGGATTTTGTTTATATTTTCTACCGCTTTTATGATTAGCATAGCGGCGTGATCGCGTATAGCCCATTTGGATGAACTTCCGTGCCATATCCGCACCGATAAAATCATCCTGATCGAGGTAAGCAAGAAACAATTCGTAGATTTTCTCGCTAGACTCTCTGGCAATATCCGGAGTTTTGAAGCGCCAATAAGGAAGGATTTCTGATTTATACGGTTCTACCAAAAGCACTCCCTGCTCACCACTGCCGACTCGATAAAGTTCAGGAGAAGTACGAAAATTAATTGATTTAAAATCTAAAGAATAATCAAATGCCATGATTAATTTTTATTTTAAATACTAAACTTAAAAGCAAGGCTTTACTTCTATCGTAGGAACGAAAGGTTGCGATCTCTACTATGCTATCTAGCCCTCAATCCCTCAATACAGCCCTGGTTCCTGGTAATTTGCGCCGGGTGCATCACATTGCTTTGAACGTACACGATTTGCAAGTATCCCGTCACTTCTACGGTACTATCCTGGGCTTGCACGAACTGACAGGCGAAGAAGTACCGACAACATTGCGTACCCTTGTTGCATCAGGGAAAGTCACCAACTTCGTCACCCCAGATGGTACTGTCCTCGATTTGTTTTGGGAACCCGACTTGCCACCCCCTGACGCCGATCCCTCTCGTGGCTTTACCCGTGCTAATCATCTCGCCTTTGACATAGACTCTAAGTTATTTGACACTGCAGTTGAGGTACTAAAACACAACCAAGTACCCATTGATCACGGACCCGTCAGCCGTCCCACTGGACGCGGCATATACTTTTACGATCCAGACGGCTTTCTAATTGAGATTCGCTGTGATCTTTGAAAAGACTTAAGACTCTAGCCAATTGTCGCTTAGTACTATTAAAATAGCAAAGCATAATTAAATGCTGTGGAGAGGTGGCAGAGCGGTTGAATGCGGCAGACTCGAAATCTGTTTTAGGGTCAAACCTAACGTGGGTTCAAATCCCACCCTCTCCGTTGAAAAATCTAGTTAAACCTTCGTGCGATCGGTTAAAATTTCGTAACCATTCGCCGTCACCAACACCGTATGCTCAAATTGAGCAGATAAGGCATTATCGACTGTCACCGCAGTCCAACGATCCGGTAAAACCCGCGTGAACTTATTACCAGCATTGACAATTGGTTCAATTGCTAAAGTCATCCCCGCCTTCAGCTTCACATTCGGCATCTCACGAGTGCGAAAGTTGAAAACCGAGGGTTCTTCGTGGAGATTTCTTCCAACACCGTGACCGGTAAAGTCTTCAACGACGCTAAAACCATTAGCTTTAACATGATCTTCAATCGCCCCGGCAATATCCAGCAGGTAAGCGCCTTCTTTAACTTGTTCAATGCCTTTATAAAGCGTCTCTTCGGCAACACGAATTAACTTAGCAGCACCGGGTGTCACCTGACCCACTCCAATTGTAATGCAAGAATCCCCGTGAAAACCCTGGTAATACGCGCCTGTATCGACCTTCAACACGTCTCCAGCCCGAATTATCTTCTTTTTGTGAGGAATGCCATGCACCACTTCATTATTGATGCTAGAGCAGATCGAACCCGTAAAGCCGTGGTATCCCTTAAAGCTCGGTGTCGCCCCCATTTCACAAATCCGCTTTTCTGCATAAGCGTCTAAATCCGCCGTCGTCATCCCCGGTTCAACCATTTCGGAAATTTCTTTCAGTACGGTAGCAACAATCTTTGCCGCCTGTCGCATGATTTCAATTTCACGTTCCGATTTGATTTCAATGCCTCGGCGTTTTTTTTGGGGTTGAGGAGGTTGAGCGGGTTTAAAAAGAAGATTACTAAAAATATTCATTCCAGTGTCGCCGTATTTTAAGCTATTTTAACATAAAAAAGTTTTTAACGTTGCGGAATTAGGTTATGAAATCCTGTAGGGGCAATCTCTTCACTAGATTTAGGGCTGTGGTTGCCCCAAATCCTGTAGGGGTAAGCACAGTGGCTTTACCCCTACTTAGCGCAGCCCCAAATCCTGTAGGGGTAAGCACGGGAGCTTTACCCTTACTTAGCTGACGCCGCGATCGTTGGGCCAGCAGTAACAACAACCAGATTATCGGGATGAAGTAACTCTTTTGCTGCCTGATTCACTTGCTCTAATGTGACCGACTCCACTTGAGCGACAAACTCGCGTATTTCGCTCTTAGATAACCCATATACTTCGTTCCTCAAAATCGTCTGTGCCAACTCATCTGGGTTAGCAAGGGCAACCGGATACTGGCTTTTGAGCGAACGTTTTGCAGCAGAGACTTCGTTGTTGGTGACGCCTTTTTCTTGCATTTGCTTTAGTAGAGAGATGGTACTTACGATCGCCTTTTGTGCATCTTCCGGAGATGTCTGCATTTGCACCAAAAATGGTCCCGGTTGCAGCCCCGCTTGGAAGTAGCTATAAATGCCGTAAGTCAAGCCTTGGCGATCGCGTATTTCCGTCCCTAAACGACTCGATAAAGTATCACCGCCAACGATTTGATTCAACACCAACGCCGCATAAAAGCGTGGATCTTTCCGATCAATGCCACGATAACCTAATAAAGTCACCGCCTGCGCTTTTCCAGGGATAACTGGGTTGAGTTGAACGATTTTTTTTGGTAGCTGTACCTCTGGATACTTGGCAACGGGGGCTTGACCTGTCGCTTGCCAGCCAGCAAGCTGAGATTCAAGAAGCGATCGCACTTTTTCCATGTCAAAATTTCCGACCATTGCCAGCACCGTTGTATCCGGACGGTAATGCTGCTGATAAAAGCTCAATACATCCTCGCGCGTAATTCCCTGCAAGCTTTCTGGAGTTGGGAAAGCATGAAACGGATGATTTTCCGGATAAACAGTCTGCTGGAAAGTCCGTCGTCCCAACTGCGCCGGTGAATCCAACTCTACTTTCAAACCCGTTAAACTTTGTTGACGAGTCAGTTCTAGCTTATCCGTGGGGAATGTCGCATTTTGCACAACATCGGCAAAGGTTTGAATCAAGACCGGTAAATCTGCCGCTAAACCATTGCCTTCAACTTGCACACCTTCTCTGTTTGCACTAAAACCTAAACTCGCACCCCGATCTTCCAAAGCTTTCGCTAAACTCAGAGCATCTCGTGTTTTTGTGCCATTCATCAGATTTTCTGCCGTCAAGCTGGCTAAACCCGCTTTCGCCGTTGAGTCAAACTCACTCCCAGCAAGCATATGACCGCTTAACGTCACAGTCGGGTTACTGGCATCCGGCATGAGCAAGACTCGCATCCCATTCGCTAAACTAAACTCCTGGGGTAGCGACTGACTCATCGACTTCCCAGGTGATTGTAGCGGTGGCAGGTACTTCGCCACTTCCGCAGGGTCTACAGGCAGTCCAGCGTCAAAGTTTTCGCTAGTTTGTGCCCCATCTGTACTTGTTGCACCAGGTTCACCCTTTAATGTCGTTGGCTCGAAAAAGCCCACAGTTCGATTTGAAGAGGTTAAATAGGTTTTTGCAACGCGCTGGACATCAGCCGTGCTAACGGTCTTAACCGCCGCCAGATAGCGTTCTGTAAAGCGATAATCACCGGCTGTGGATTGGTCAGAACCCAGTTGCATCGCTTGGCTGGTAATATCCCGAAGTGACAAAATTACGTTTGCTGATAGTTGCGTTTTCGCTCGCTGCAGTTCTTCTTCGGTAACGCCTTTATCAGTCAACTTGGTAAGTTCTGAGGTAAGAACCTGCTCAATTGGTTCCAGTTTTTGACCGGGTGCTGCGGTTGCAGATAATTCGTACCAGCCGGCTTCAATTAAGTTAGCCGCACCACCTGACATTTCACTGGCAAGTCCTGATTCTACCAAAGCTTGATGCAGTCTGGAGTTGCGTCCCCCCGTTAAGATGTAATCCATCACATCTAATGCCGGCACGTCGGGATGGTTGACAGCGGGTAAGGGATAGACTTCCTGCATAAAGCTGGCGCTCCCTTCTTCACGTAGAACGATGGGAGTTTTGTTGGCTGTAGGTTGTGGGATGCCTGTTGTTTGAGGTTTGTTGTTACTCAAGGCGGCAGAGCGACTACTTTTTGCGACTTTGCCAAATGTCTCTTGAATGGCTGAAAGTACAGATTCAGTTTGGAAATCACCCACCACAATTAATGTGGCATTATCAGGGCTGTAGTGCTGACGGTAGTAATCTAGAACTTTGGCATGGGTAAAGTTCTGCACATCGGCTTTGGTGCCGCCGACAGGTAAACCATAAGCTTGGTTGGGAAAGGCGGCACGCATTACGGCGCGGTTGAGTCTGTATTCTGGGCTATTTTCGTATCCTTGCAACTCCGAGATGACGACGCGCTTTTCTGTTTCTAGTTGGGACGCTTCAATCCTGGAGTTTTGCATCCGGTCTGCTTCTAAAGTTAGCAGAGCCGTGAGTTTCTCCCGCTCGACTGTGCCGAAGTAGGCGGTGTTGTCGTAACTGGTAAATGCATTTGAGGCACTTCCTAAGGCACTAAACAGGCGACCAAATTGAATCGGACGTTCTTTGGTGCCTTTGAAAAGCATATGTTCTAACTGGTGGGCAATGCCGTTGACTCCTGGCGCTTCCTGACGCGAACCAACTTTGTACCATACCTGCACGGTGACGACGGGAGCTGTATGGACTTCCTTTGTAAGGACGGTTAGACCATTGTCTAATATAGTTTTACGAACATCTTGGGTTAGCGCCAAGGTGGTAGTATCTGTTGTTGTGACGGAAGTCGGCTTCGCAGTTTGAGTTTGGGCGATTGCTACAGTAGATGTGGCTTTTGTTGCTAGTAGCACGGCACTGAGGCAACAACTGAAAAGAAAAACGAAAAAACTGCGACGACGCAGTGTTGACCAGAGAGACATAAGGTTTTGTTGAGCGAGCCAAAAAGAAAATAATTCAGCTATTAAGTTTTTCTCTTAATTGCCAGAGTAAGCAAACTCTATATCTGAGCTATTTTAGTTAAATTTAAGACGTTTGGGGGCTGAGAACTCTTAAGAACTCTAGAGGGAGGCGATCGCTATCGGCAATGAAGG
>CADCTM010000057.1 GCA_902805485.1 uncultured Coleofasciculus sp.
AAGCTGTTACACTGCTAACTTGAACTCGATTAAAAATAACAACAGCAATCCAAGGAAGGAATGATACAATGCCTAAAGCCGTTGCCATAAGGTAATTAACTAAATTTTGATTAAATTTAAATTTATTAAGCACAAATACATAAATTCCCTGACCAATCGCCACTAAAAACGACAACAAAAATGTATAGAGACTTGCGGCTAACGTTAAAGCATAAATACTCCAGCTTGCTTGAGTATTTATCCGCATCGCTCGCAGGAGAGCTGTACTGGAAATTAAGATTGTTACCGTCCACAAACTATACTCGCGAGATTCCTGAGCATATAATACGTGTAATGGTGAAACTGCGATCAAGGCAACAGCTACCCATGCCGTTAAAGGTGACTCAAAAAGCTCCAGACAAAGCCAATAAATACAAGGGAAGACTAGCAAACTAATTAAAGCCGACAAACTTCTCATCACAGTAGGCGAACTGCCAAATTGCTGCATCCAGAGTCTTGCCATTAAATAATAGAATGGTGGATGCTGAGGGTCTTCTGTCACCAAACTTTTAATTGTATCGATTAAGCCTTTTTCCGGGCTAGGGCGCTGATACTTTTGTAGATTTTCTCTGCCAATTACCGGAGTGTTAGATAATTCTTGGATTAATTCAGATTCTGTGAAGCCAGAAGCTCGCAAAGAGGTATAAGTTTCATCAAACCAATAGATTTTGCGGTCAAGATTCACAAAGCGAAAAAATATTCCCAGTATTAATAAAGTTGCTAGTAAAAGCCGTAATTTTCTTGGAGGCAATGCCCAAAATAGGGGTAATTTATTTTTCAACATTTGTGGCAAATCCTGGTTAACTGGCGAAAATCTAAAGATGTAGTAAAAGCGCTTATTGCCTCTACCTACTGGCACTTTTGCCAAAATGTCCAAGCTAGCGAAACTCTCTATCTGTTAGTTTCAAGCAAGCCATTAGAAAGAAAATTTTCTGCCAGTCTAGTCAATCTTTAATCAATTGTCATCAGTAGACACTTCAACAAGTTGTGCCTCCGTAAACAGAAAGTTATAAGCTAATACCATTCCCCGTGCTGATGTCCAAGTTGTCGGAGTGTATCCCAGTGACTAATAAGACTTTATATTTTAAAAGCGTCGAAGGCGTAGGAGGGTTGAGTTGAACTTCAAAAGCGGCATTTTCCTTCTTACCGTATTTTGCATTGTCGTAACTGGGTTTGCCGCATACCTCCTAGGCGGCATTAACCCCATACAACTTCAAGCATTGCTCAATCAGGCAGGGATTTGGGCGCCGATTATCTATATTGTTCTCTATAGCGTTGCCACCGTCTTCTTATTGCCTTCAACCGCCCTCAATCTAACAGGCGGCGCGATATTTGGTCCTTGGTTGGGTACACTTTGGACAAGCATTGCTGCCGTCCTTGCCGCTGTCGTATCATTTGCCTTCACCCGCACCGTAGGACGAGAAATCATTGCCCAAAAATTAGCGAACCGCTGGCAAAGCATGGATGCCGAAATGCGTCAAGGTGGCTTATTTTATATATTTGCGATTCGGCTACTACCAATTATTCCCTATGGCTTAGTGAATTTTGCCGCTGGTTTAACCTCAATTCGGTTTCGAGATTACCTGATCGGTACAATTCTGGGTACAGTACCAGGGGTTTTGCCATTTGTGATGCTGGGAAGTTCCGGTTTACAGGCGATGAGAACTGGCGATATCTTGCCTTTAGTGGCTTCTTTGGCATTAATTGGGTTATTAGTTGGTGGTGCCACTTGGTATCGTCGCCGTCGCCAGTCTCCTCAGAAAGAGTTGGAGGAAAGGGAGAGACAAAAACAGCAGGAAGATGTTGATTAGTCATTAGTTACAGTCACAACCAGTAACACATCCGTTACATAATCCCCTGCCTCATAATGACTGTTAAATTCAAGATTAGTTTTCCCCGACATAATTGGAAAGAGTAAGCTGGTTTTTCCTGATGCCCTGTGATTACTCAAACTGTTGATGCGATTCTTAACCGTGCCGATTCGGGTGATGACTTATCCACCGATGAAGGTGTCATCCTCCTCAAGCAAACCGAACCGGCAATTATTGCCGCCATTCAGGAAACCGCCGATAAGTTGCGCCACAAACAAGCTGGCGATATTGTGACTTATGTGATTAATCGCAATATTAACTTCACCAATATTTGTGAACAGCACTGTAGTTTTTGTGCATTTCGGCGCGATGCGGGACAAGATGGCGCGTATTGGCTTGACTGGGGGCAAATTCGGGAGAAGACAATCGACGCAGTACAACGGGGTGCTACAGAAATTTGTATGCAGGGGGGACTTAACCCAAAAGCAACAATTAATGGCGCTTTCTTACCTTACTACGTGCAATTGGTCAAAACGATTAAAGCTGAATTTTCCCATTTGCATCTTCATGCCTTCTCGCCCCAAGAAGTTCAGTTTATCGCCCAACACGACAACTTGAGCTATTCCGCTGTGATTTGCGCCTTGCAAGATGCCGGAGTTGGTTCAATGCCAGGAACCGCCGCCGAAGTATTAGATGATCAAGTAAGGCGGATTTTATGTCCCGAAAAAACAAACACTGCCGACTGGTTAGAAATTGTGGGGACAGCGCATCGGTTAGGGATGCCAACTACAAGTACGATGCTCTCAGGTCATATTGAAACACCCGAACAACAGATAGCGCATTTAGAGAAATTGCGATCGCTTCAACAAACAGCATGCGATCGCAATTACCCAAGCCAGATCACCGAATTTATCCTACTTCCCTTCGTTGGTCAAGAAGCCCCCAAACCCTTACGCCGTCGAGTCGGACGTGACCAACCCGTTTTAGCCGATTCCCTCCAACTCACCGCCGTCGCCCGAATATTCCTGGGAAACTGGATTTCCAATCATCAACCTAGTTGGGTAAAACTCGGTCTAGATGGTGCCGCACAAGCCCTGAAATGGGGCTGTAACGACCTTGGAGGCACATTAATGGAAGAGCATATTACCAGTATGGCGGGGGCAATTGGCGGTACTTGCCTGGGCGTAGAAGCCCTACAGGAGGCGATTCACAGCCTTGGGCGTCCTTATCAGCAACGAGATACCCTTTATCGTCATGTCCTAAAGCCAGAAGTCGCCCAGAAAGCCAGTCTTTCTCGGCAATAAACTTCTTGCTTTCATTCACGCATAACTACCCCCCTTCATTAGGGGGGAATGAAAGTTTTAATCTGGCTTGCACCAAAAATAAAAAGTTTTTCCTCATACTCCCCACGAGAATCCTCACGGGCTGAGGGGTGCATTCAACTTCATTACTCCCCCATAAAAACTAATTCAAGTCATCCACTGCTAAATTGGCAATGGCACTGCATAGCACACCTGACGTCCATGCTTGAGAAAAAAAGAAAGCCCTTGCTGTTAGCGTTAGGGGCGGCTGTTTTAATAATTGGCGGCGGGGCCGCTTATTTTCTGTTGGTACAGCGGAATATTTTCTTTGGAGATGCCCCCGTCGGTGCCCAGTTGATTCCTCAAGATGCCCTGGTGACAGCCTCTATCTCCACAGATTCCGAACAATGGCAGCAATTACGGAAGTATGGCACACCAGAAACCCAAGCCGCCTTGGATGCACAGCTAAAGCAACTCCAGGAAACGCTGCTTACCGCCAACGGCTACAACTATGAGAAAGATATCAAGCCCTGGTTAGGCAAAACGGTAATGATTGCCTATCTCCCTTCGGGTGCGGCGACAGCACAGGTGGCATCATTTGTTAAACAACCTGATCTCATGGTGTTACCAATTGATAAACCAACTGAAGCCAAGCAGCTATTAGAAAAAGCAAAATCCCAAGCCGGAAAACAGTTAGCTGAACGAACATATAAAGGCATTTCGATTCGGGAAACACAAAAAAATCAGGCTCAAAATTATTCTGTTGCCATTGTGGATCGTTTTTTGGTGGTGACAAACAATCCCAAAACAACCGAACGTGTCATTGATACTTATAAAAGTGATCAAGGCGCGGCGTCAGTAGCGGCAACCAGTGGATACGCTGAAAATCTAGGAAAAATTAGTGCCTCAAACCCCTTTGCAAAATTGTATTTGAACGGACCTGTTGTATCCGCCGCCGCTGCCGCCAACTCCTCCCGCGCGATTTCCCCCGAAAAACTCGCCGCAACCCAACAACGCCAGGGCGTCGCCGCTACGGTTACATTAGAACCCGAGGGAATGCGGTTTCGTGGCATTTCTTGGCTGAAGCCCAATAGTACTCAAAAATATCAGGTAGAAAATACAACGAACCGTTTAGCCCGACGCCTGCCGGGAGATACGCTGATGATGTTCTCTGGCGGCAACTTATCCCGGTTTTGGCAGGATAATGCCCAGACTACCGAGTCAAATCCCCTTTCCTTGATTTCGCCCGCTAATCTCAGCGCGGGCTTAAAGACGGCGTTTGGCTTGAGTTTTGAGGGAGATTTACTTCCTTGGATGGATGGCGAGTTTTCTTTGGCGCTTATCCCTGCTTCTCCTGAAGCGCTGACACAGCCCGGAAATCAGTCTGTACAGTTGGGGGCGGGGGTTGTGTTGATGGTAAAGGCAAGCGATCGCTCTCGTGCCGAAAAAACCTTCCAGCAACTGGATCAGGTAATGGCAACTCGCTATCAGTTTCAGGTGGAAAAAGCCCAGGTTAAAGGTCAACCTGTTGTCAATTGGAACTCGCCGCTTGGGGGTTTATCTGCCTCCCACGGCTGGTTAGATGGTAATGTCGCGTTTCTAACGTTAGGTGCGCCGATTGCTGGTGCCGTCCTCCCCCAACCCCAAGCGCCACTAAGTGATAATCAGTTATTTCAACAAACAGTACCCACTCAACCCAATCCGAATAACGGTCAGCTTTTCCTGGATGTTGACCGTGCAATCAATAATGGCACTCTCAATTTGTCACAATTGCTGCGTCAAGAGCAAAGACTGCTAGCAAAGGGAATGCGATCGATTGGTGTCACCTCCGCGATTAATGATCAACGGAGTATCCGCTTCGATATGTTTGTGCAGATGAAAACTGTTGCACCAGATAGTTCACCGTCTCCTAGTGCATCGGTTTCTCCGACTCCTCAAGTGTCTCCTGGTGCATCGGTTTCTCCGATTCCTCAAGTGTCTCCTGGTGCATCAGTTTCTCCGACTCCTCAAGTGTCTCCTAGTTCATCGGTTTCTCCGAC
>CADCTM010000058.1 GCA_902805485.1 uncultured Coleofasciculus sp.
TCCCCTACCTTCAGATAACAAAGATCGCATTCTTTGCTGCTATGTGAACGCCACTAGCCATATTCAAATTGCCAGAATTACAAATATTGCTAATTGGTATTTTGAGCGCGTTGTTTTTCCCGGTCAGCGCTTAGTGTTTGAAGCAATGTCGCAAGCCCTTTTGGAGATTCACACCGGAATGATGGCAAGTGCTATTCTTTCGGATACAATTCCTTGCGATCGCTTGTGTGTTGATGAAGATATTAAGTCTCGCTCAAAGCCAATCCCAGAACCCGCAGCGGAAACTAAACTTAATAAACCAAGTATAGAATCAGCCAATCATGCTAGTCGATTTACTCTAGATTCGTTAACGGCAGCTTTTGGTTAGTTCTTTGGAGTGAAAAGTCCGAGCGGGGTTGCAAGCTACAGCAGCCCCTTATTTTTTGCCCGATAAAACGGCAAGCTTGAAAAGTAGACCTTCCTTCTATCATGGAAGATAGCCAATTTTCTTTCCCAATGTTTTGGTCTTATAGATGTGAATCTACCTTCCTTTGTCTGGCTATGGAAGATAGCAGCCTGGTCAATGGGTTTATCCTTGTTGGCTTATGTCATTCTTGCTATCACTGGCATCACTATATTCTCTAGACGCAGCTCAAGAGACCCTCGCCCGACTTGGTTACGAAGGGGGCACTATATTACGGGTTGGATCATGGTAGGTTTAGTCCTGCTTTTGCTGGCGATTGGTGTGGTTGGGACTTTCGGTCATTATGGCAATCTAGGACACTCAGGACATCTTATTGCTGGCTGGGTTGTTGTAGCACTAGTCTTACTTTCAGCAGGCAGTGCTACTCAAATTAGCCCAACCCGAGACTGGGCGCGTGCTATTCACGTCGGGACAAACATTGTGCTATTTGTGGGTTTTGCCTGGGTTTCTCTGACAGGTTGGGAAGTTGTGCAGAAGTATTTACCGTAATGCTAAAAGGTCGGACGTATCTTCAACTCTTACTATCCCCCAAAATTAGGGGAGCAAAACGAGAGTACTTGCTGTAACTGCTCATTCCCTCACTCAAGCCTAATCCTTTGGTTTCCACTTTCAATCAACCCACAGCCATTGCCATATAAGTGAAAAAATCTTTGGGTTGCTGTATAAATTGATGTGGTACTCAACGTAAAGGCAATCCCCGAAGATGACACCAAAGAAAAAGAAACTTCAGTTTTTTGGTACAACGCTGGAAAAAGAGGGAACACTAAGTTTAAGTTGAGGCAGATTTTTTCAAGAGTCAGTTGAGCTGTTGAGAGATAAAGGGAGTCTGATGAGTTCACAAAAACGTGAACAACAAATTTGACAATTACCAGTAAGATCAGCTGCTTGCGCCATAAGCTTGCCGCTTTGTATTGTGGTAAATCCTTTTAGTCTAAGTGTATTTTTCACGCTAGCTTTCTTAATAGTCCTTCAAGAAAGCTTCGCAACATTAGTTGTGCAACGAGCGTCAGGGATGCTACTCATCTCAATGTCCTCACTCTTTGCCCCAATTTCAGAGCGACGTTGAAGAGCTTACTCTAATGGTAAATCCCTTGAATCTAGGTCTTTATAGCATAGTTGAATCGGTTATAGGGCAGGAGCAAACCCAGAATTTACTTGTGCCGGACTCGATCCAGTTGGCTCAGATTGAGCAGCAAATTACCCAAATTATCCTAACCAGCCCAGATCCGGAAACATTACTAGAGAGCATAACCAGAACTTTGGGGGAGTTTTTTCAGGTTGATTTGTGCTTAATTGCGGCGGCGGCTGACTCAAGTTTTAAGCCGGCTTTATGGTCTGCCGATGGCTATCCAACGCTGTCTCCCGAACACCCAGTGCAACTACTAGAACACCCAGTGCTTAGTGATAACTTTACAGGTGCTGACCCTTTAGCGATTACTGATATTCATATATGTGCTTCTGAAAAAGCGAGGGGCGAAGCTTGGGGAAGGCTCCCGACTAGGGCGGTTGTGAGAATTTATACAAGGTTTCAGTCTTTTGTAAATGGGGTAATTGTCTTGGGACGATTGCAACCCTACGAATGGACGACGCGAGAAAAAGAATTATTAAAAATGATTTCAGATAAAGTGGCGATCGCAATTTCTCAAGCCCAAATGACGCTACAGGTACAGGCGGCAACTCGACACCAAACCCTGCTCAACCAGTTAATTGGGGCAATCAAGAGCGCTCTTGATCTTAACGAAATTCTTGAGATCGCGATCGCTAGCACCGCTCAAGCGCTAATGGTTGATCGCGGTTTACTCCTGTTGTTAAAATACTCCGATCCTTTGTTTAAAACGCAACATTCAAAGCGTCTACCCAAAACTGAAGTTACCGTAGCTTGTGAGTGGTCTTCTCCAAGCCTTGAACACGGGACACCCAACACAGAAAGCAGCACAAGCTTGTTAAACCAGTCCTTCTGGCTTTCTGAGTCAGCTTTATGCCAACGGGCGTTTAAAAGCGCTCCTGAACCAATTGCGATCGTTAATCAACAAGATGCCCCAGGACTTGATGTTTGGTCTGCCGCCAACTGTTCAATCTTAGAACAGGAAATGATGCCTGCTGTCCTGATCGTGCCCCTACTTGGGGCATACAGTAACAATTCCCCAACTACTGCTACCGTTTTGGGGTTTCTGGTCTTGCAGCATCATCAACCGCGCTCTTGGCAAACCAATGAACTAGAGTTGGTGAAGTGGGTCAGTGTCCAAGTCAGCGCCGCCATTATTCAAAATCAAACGTTGCGACAAGTACAATCTTTGGTTGAAGACCGTACGGCTCAATTACAGGGGAGTTTAGAAATTCAGGCAAAGTTATACGAAAAAACGCGCCAGCAGATGAACCAATTGCAGCAATTAAACCTGCTCAAAGATGAATTCTTAAGCAGCATGAGTCATGAACTGCGGACGCCTTTAACCACCATGAGTCTGGCAATTCGGATGTTACGTCAACCGCAACTGCCCTCCGAGCGCCGAGACAAATATTTAGAAATTCTTGAGCAGGAATGCAATAAAGAAATCGATCTGATTAACGACTTGCTGAGTCTACAACGCCTGGAATCTAATCAATCTCAACTTCAACCCCAAAAAGTTGATTTGATGCTGCTAATTAAGGAATTGGCTCAATCGTTTGAGGAGAAATGGGCAAATAAACGCTTAACTTTTACGGTAGAAAGCCCGGTTCGTTCACTGGGACTCAACACTGACCCAGATAGCCTCAACCGCATCTTGATCGAACTCTTAACGAATGCGGGCAAGTATTCTGACGCGGATACTACAATTACTCTACAAGTCACTCACAAAGTTCAGCACTCGGTTAATCAAGTTGTTCTTAATTTAAGCAATACAGGTTCTGGCATCTCACCAACTGACCTAACCCATATTTTTGAAAAGTTCCATCGCGGTCAAGGTGTCACCCAAAAAGCTGTTCAAGGTACAGGTCTGGGTTTGGCGTTGGTGAAGTGCTTAGTACAGCATCTTAATGGCACAATTGATGTTACAAGTTCCCCATTAGAAAATTCTCATAGACATCTCACCTCTTTTACTCTCACCCTACCCCAGCTTCAGAGGAGTGCTGAGTCCTGAAGACGCGTAGTCGCACGAAGTCCGTGCAGAATTAACCTCAAAAAAAAAATACTAGTTGGAGTAGTGGTGATGTAGGGAGTTAAAATTTATGACAGCATGCTTACAACTCCTACGCCTAAGCCCCTACGTTGGCAAAGATCTAAATATTCTCCTATAGCACGTCAGCGCGACATTTTTTGGTCGGCGGCGAAATTGTTTTTCTTTGTGTGGTGGGACGAGAAAGTAGCAAACAACTCCCCCAGGCACAGAAACCGCCGCGCTCAGTGGTTGGTTGGCACTCTATTGGATTTAGGACCGACATTTATTAAAATTGGGCAGGCACTGTCTACCCGCGCCGATCTATTGCCGAAAGAGTACATACAAGCGTTGGGGCAATTGCAAGATCGGGTTCCTGAATTTAGTTCAGCAGAAGCGATCGCTTTAATTGAATCAGAACTAGGTAACTCAATTCATACGTTGTACCAAGACTTTGATCGGTTTCCTCTGGCAGCAGCTAGCTTAGGGCAGGTGCATAAGGCACGACTGCATACAGGAGAAGATGTTGTTGTTAAAGTCCAGCGCCCAGGTTTAGAAAAGCTTTTTAATCTAGATTTTGAAGTTCTGCATCGCTTGCTGCGTTTTGCCCATCGCTATTTGCCTTGGACAAGAAAGTACGATTTAGAAGCGATTTATCACGAGTTCTTTAACCTTCTTTATCAAGAAATTGATTATGTCCATGAGGGGAAAAACGCCGATCGCTTTCGGGAAAACTTTATCGGCTATCCTCGGATTATTGCCCCAACTATCTATTGGCACTACACCACAAAAAAGGTGCTAACTCTTGAGTATTTACCTGGTATTAAAATTGATGATCGGTCAACTCTGGAAGCTTGTGGTTTAAATACAAAAGAAATCATCCAACTTGGGATTTGTTGTTTCCTGAAGCAGATGTTACAAGATGGCTTTTTTCAGTCTGACCCTCATCCAGGAAATATGGCGGTTAGTCAAGATGGTAGCTTGATTTTCTATGATTTTGGGACGATGGCAGAAATCAAGTCAATGGCTAAAGACCAGATGGTTAAGACTTTTTTCGCCATTCTGAAGAAGGATACTGATGAGGTTGTTAATACCCTAACTTACATGGGGTTGATTGAACCTGTGGCAGATATGATGCCAGTGAAACGATTAATTGCTTTTATTTTAGATAAGTTTACTGAAAAACCAATTGAGCTACAGGCTTTTGAGCAAATGCGTAGCGAAATTTATTTGATGTTCGAGTCTCAGCCTTTCCGTTTACCGGCTCAGATGACATTTATTTTAAAATCATTAACGACCCTTGATGGCATCGCTCGAAATCTAGATCCAGAATATAATTTGTTGTCTGCCAGTAAGCCTTTTATTAAAAGCCTTGTTGTTTCTTCTCCGGGGAAGGTGAATGTTGTCGGAGAACTCGCAAGGCAAGCTAGAAGCTTTATTAAACATCGGTTACAGCAACCCAGCGCCACTGAGCTTTTTCTGCGACGCTTGGAAGAACGTATTGAACAGGGTGAGTTGAGAGTGCGTGTCTCTTCTAATGAAAGCGATCGCTCTCTTAAACGGATTATTCTAGCGATTA
>CADCTM010000059.1 GCA_902805485.1 uncultured Coleofasciculus sp.
CAATCTAGGATTGGAAACTTATCGAGTCAAGGCGTTTAAAAAACGTTGAAGATTAGTAAGGAAGCCAGGTTTTTGTGGTGCGGGTGTCTCCCTGGTATCATTATTTGTAGCTTTGGCAAGAATTAAATCGAGAGCGTCTCCTACTGGTCTTTGAGATTCTTCCGCAATGATCTGATATCCATCATCAGTTTCAAGCCAGACTTGCCAGAGGGAAGGGTAGGAGCGGAGGATTGCTGCGCCGTCAAGAGGTCGGAGGTAGTAGCAAGACTCAATCGTAGCAAGGAACCTTTCCCGCAATTGACGTGCCGCGTAGCCAATGCCGACGACGGAAACATCTTCTAACTGGGGATTGAGTAAAATAAAAGGGCGATCGCCTGCTAAATTACTCAATTTCTCAACTTGGGCAACTTCCACCGACGAAGGTGCAACCAACAAAAACGCCTCGTCTTCTGGCTGAATCTTTTCTTCCATCAGCGATCGAGACGTACCCACATCATCAATTTTAAACCCAACCGCCCCCCAATCGCGGCGGGCAAGAGCAGCCGCACCGGTATCGGCAAACAAAACTTTCGGCACAATGCCCAACTCATCAAAAATAGGGATAAACTGTTGGGCAATTGACTGGGATTGGAGAGCAATTTCCGGGAATACTAAATCGACTTGTAAGCGTGTGCGACCATCATTAAGAGCAGTTTTCGTCGCCAATGCCGCTTGTGCGATCGCATCTTCTAAGGTATTAGGAAGTGTAGCCATATACTTTTTCTTGCCGATTTTCAAGTTATCAATAGTTACTAACAGTAGTATGAGTCAGACCTGCGGATGAGGTGATTTAACTGCCATCAATCGTAAAGTCATGGTGGCGATCAGACTGTTGAACCTGTTTAAAGTTGCCAGGTTGCCGAAAAACAGGAAACAATCCTTGATTTTTAGGTGAAGACCAATAGTACGCCTCGCCATTTTTAGATGCAAGCAATATGCGCCACGATCAGAATCCAGCTCATTGTATCAACGAGAATATACCGCTTTCGACCCTTGAGGAGGCTAATTTACTCAGTCGCTTTTTCCGACTCGCGATTGTTAACGTTTTATCCAATTTGTTAGTCCCAATCGCTGGTTTAATCAGTATCGCCTTTTTGGGGCATCTGATGGAAATTCGTCACCTGGCAGGAGTCACCTTATCCACTGTGCTGTTTAACTATATCTACCGCACCTTGGGCTTTTTACGTATGGGAACCACCGGGATGACGGCGCAAGCGGTAGGACGTGAGGACGAAGAGGCAGTGTTACTAATTGGATTGCGTAATGGTGCGATCGCGCTTTGTTTAGGCATCGCGATCCTAATTTTACAATATCCTTTGCAAGAGCTGGGCTTTGCTCTACTAAGTGCCGCACCAGATGTTAAATCATCGGGTCAAGCTTATTACGATACCCGGATTTTGGCAGCACCAGCAACATTACTAAATTTTGTCCTGATCGGGTGGTTTTTGGGACGGGAAAAAAGCGGCAAGGTTTTGCTTATGTCTCTCGTCGCCAACGGCGCTAACATCGCGCTGGACTATCTTTACATTGTGCGATGGGGATGGGAAAGTGCAGGCGCAGGGTTAGCAACAACAATTAGTCAGTATTTAATGCTACTTGTTGGGATGGTTTTATTCGCCCGTGAAGTGCAGTTTAAAGAAGTGCAAAAAGTTGCGGGAAAACTGTTTGAGCCTGCCGCATTGAAAGCAATTTTTGTCCTGAATGGGGACATTTTTGTGAGAACCTTAGCGTTTCTTTCCACCTTCGCAATTTTTACTAATTTGAGTTCGGCATTGGGAACAATTATGCTGGCTCAAAATGCCTTGCTTTTACAGGTATTAACTTTAGCAATTTACTTTATTGATGGATTGGCATTTGCCACTGAAAGTCTAGCGGGAATTTCGTTAGGGAAAGGCGAAAAAGGTCAACTTGCGGCTTTATTACGGCTTTCTGGAGGAATAAGTTTCATTTTAGGACTAAGTATTGCCTTGGTGTTTGTCTTATTTCCGACGCCTTTGTTTGGGGTGTTAACAAACCACACTGAAGTTCTTGAGTGTCTTAATATTTATGTGCCGTGGCTATTACCTGTTTTAGGATTTGGTTCAATTGCTTTTATCCTAGATGGGTATTTCTTGGGTTTAGCAGAAGGTTCGACGCTCCGCAATACGGCATTACTTTCTACTTTGGTTGGTTTTGTGCCGATGGCAATCATTGCATGGCATTTTCAAAGTAGCCATTTATTGTGGTTAGCTTTATCGTTATTTATGGCGGCGAGAGCGGTTACTTTAGCGGTGCAGGTGCCGAGGACGCTTCAAGATTAGGGGAGAAAAATGAGCGCTTTTTATCTGGTTTCAAAAATGCGATCGCTTTTGTCTATTCTTAAGCTCAATTAACACCGAACCAAGGCTAATGGCATCAATCGTTCCAAAACCTGCTTCAGTACCATCGCCGTCCAGTCTACATCCGCTTCCGTTGTATCACGTCCCACAGTTAGGCGAATCCCTCCCAGGGCAACCAAATCACTGTAGCCCATTGCCAGCAAGATTGGGCTAGGACTGAGTTTACCACTGTGACAGGCGGAACCAGCACTAATACCAATTCCCGCCAGGTTCAACTGCCGTACCAGGGTTTTTCCCGTAATATTTTTTCCATCACCCAGGACGGCGAAACTGACGTGATGAGGCAAGCGATGAAAGCGATCGCCTATTGGCATCAAATTCGGTGTATCCGCCAACTGTTCAAATAAGCGATTTCGCAACGCCATTAACCGGGGTGTCTCCGTTGCCATCTCAGCGGCTGCCAGTTGCGCTGCCACCCCAAAACCTGCGAGTGCAGCAACAGCCTGTGTCCCAGAGCGTAGGCGCAATTCTTGCCCCCCTCCAGACAAGATTGGCACTAACTCCACACCCGGACGAACATATAGTGCGCCTGCCCCTTGGGAACCGTAAAATTTATGACCAGAAAGGGAAAGTAAATCGACGGGTAGCTGTTGTACGTCAATGGGGAGGCGTCCGGCAACCTGGACGGCATCGGTGTGAAATAAGATATTGCGATCGCGCACAATCTTACCTAGGACATCAATCGGTTGCAGCGTCCCAACTTCGCTTTGACCGTAGATGATGGAAACTAAAACCGTATTCGGTTGTATTACGTGTTGTAAGTCGCTGGGATTCACTCGTCCTTGGGCATTCACCGGCAACCGCGTCACTTCCCAACCCCACTGTTCCAATAAGCGCACAGGTTCGGCTATGGCTGAATGCTCGACGCTGGAGATAATAATATGCTGGGGCGTTCGATAAAGTTGGGCAATTCCCATAATCGCCAGGTTATCCGCCTCGGTGCCACCACAGGTAAACACAATTGAGTCAGCAGGGGCATTAATTAGCGCTGCTACCTGATTTCTTGCCTGTTCTACTAGCATCGCCGACTGTTGTCCCCACGAATGCAAACTAGAAGGATTGCCCCACTGTTGAGTCAGGGCATCTTGCATGGCACTAATTACTTCTGGGCGCGGCGGTGTTGTCGCGCTGTAGTCCAGATAAATTTGCATGGTTTTTGGGGCAAACGGCGATCTCTATCTTCAGCATAGTCTCTGTCCCACTCAAGCCGAGCTGCATAGTTCGGTTATTTGTGAAAAACTAGATCAGGCAACGGATTTAACAGATAATTATTGGGTTCCCCAACTTTGAGGGCTGATGCCTGATTCGTGTAACAGGTCTAATGACTAATTTAACCGCCTGGTTTATCCACGTTGTAATCTTCGTGAGACAAAACGGCGTGGGGTACTAACAGGCTACCGCGATCATGGCAAATCATGCGATAGTTGCGGGTGACGGGAATACTGATAATCCAACGGTTGTGGCGCAGTCGCTTGCCCCCAAACTCTCGGTAATTATTGTGAGTTTCTAATGCCGCAATAATTGTACGGGCTTTGACCACCACATGAGTTGGCAGATTTTTTAAATTAATCGGATCATCGGCAAAGGTAGACTCCCATGCCTGTTTTTGCTGTCTCTTTTGTTCTAAAGCGTTGTGTTGTTGAAGGATGCTAGCGCATATCACTTCGTCAGCACATCGGTGGCAGGTTTGACCATACCCTTTATGACCACACGGAAATGTCTTTTTTCTTCTCGACATAAAACGGTAGTAGGGGTTCAAACCCACAACCTCACAATGCTGCTACCCTGTGAGCAATTCCCCAAATAAAACGGTTGAATAAGCAGCGAAGGCAAGTCCGCTTGCAATTTATGTTAATTCAAGCGTGCGTCTTTTTTTAAATTATTTAAATAAAACACTATGTGGTATCCCTTTTATTGTTTGTTTTTGGTGTAACCCAGTCGGTTTGTCGAACAGGCTCAGTCCTAGATTCGTCGTTAATGCGCTTTGCCCTAGGACTTTTTGTTTAAGTTTACTTTAACCTCACGGAATCGGTAAATCTCTGTGGTCATGCTCATAAGTGGTTTGACCACAAGATCATTTGAAGCCGCTAATTGAGAAAGCAAGACGCCAAGACATTATAAACATTAGATGTAGTGGTTCAAGGCTTATTTCTCTGGTCGGCTGATTTTAGTCACTAGCTGTTGACACAAACTTCTTTGAATCAATATTTAAGTGATTTTACCGTGGAATTACTGAGAGTCAGAACTTTTTTTTCATGAAGTTCCGCAATCTCCACATTGCTCTGACATTTAGCTAAGGAAATACTAATAGACACTGTAAAAATTCGTATTCTCAATTGTGAGACTAAGATGTTTCACCACTAGATAATTATGAAATTTGTTCCAAATCACATTACTTCATTGCCGCACAAGCACCCCCAATTAAAACGGATAATCTTGTTCGTTTTATTGATAATTTTTGGGTTTTTATTGGTCTACAGCCTCAGACCAAAGCCACTAACAGAAAGTCTTAAACCGCTTCCCCAAGACCAAGCTGTAAAAGTTTATTTCAATCACAATCAAGCGGCTAAATATGAAGATCCATATCGGCACTTGATGCGGAAAGGAGACAATTTGGAACAACAGATAATTGATGTAATTAATCAAGCCCAGTCTACTGTAGATTTAGCCGTTATGGAATTTAGACTTCCTAATGTTGCTAAAGCGCTAATCGCCCAACACTCAAAGGGGGTGAAAATTA
>CADCTM010000060.1 GCA_902805485.1 uncultured Coleofasciculus sp.
TTAACTACTCCATAATTAAACTCAATTAGCAAGATTTCCTCCAGTATGAAAATCCAGTTTTCAGGGCGAGCAGGGTTAAAATGAATCCAATTCTCAGTTTCGATAATACGCTTTTCAAACCCTTAATTGATCTCTACATTCACCTCGGTGGTGCGGTTCTCCTGGGATGGATTTTAGGACGCTATTTGCCCAAAAGTGTACCAACATTTATTGGACAATTTCTCTTTTGGGTTGGTGTTCCCATCAGCATTATTACTTTTCTGCGTGGTGCAGATTTATCGGGAGCAATTTGGATTGCACCTGTTGCCGCTTGGATGGCAATTTTGTTAGGAGCGCTATTAGCTTGGAGTTGGATGAAAAGACAAACATTGCCATTATGGAGCCAACCGACGCAAGGTAGTTTTTTATTAGCATCGATGGTGGGAAATACTGGCTATTTAGGTTTTCCTGTCACCCTAACATTGGTGGGAGAAAAATACTTTGGCTGGGCAATTTTTTACGATATGCTAGGCACAACAATTGGCGCTTATGGCTTGGGTGTGCTACTTGCGGCGCGTTTTGGTGGGATAGCACACAGTCATCGACAGCTAGTTGACGCTATTGTTAAAAACCCGGCGTTGTGGAGTTTGGGATTTGGACTCGGCTTTCGTCAGATTGAAATACCATCCTTTGCTGAACAAGGATTAAAAGGATTGGCTTGGAGTGCGATCGCTTTTTCGCTCATCTTAATTGGAATGCGCTTAAGTCAGTTAAAATCGGGTAGCTACCTCAAACAAGCCTCAGTGAGTTTGGGTATTAAGATGCTACTTGTCCCCTGGGTTTTGGGCATGGGGTTATTATCTTTAGGGATTACAGGTTCACCCCAACTTGTTATTGTCCTGCAAATGGCAATGCCTCCAGCTTTTGCGACTTTAGTACTTGCAGAAGTTTATGATCTTGACCGCAATTTTGCTGTTACTGCCTTAGCGGTTGGCTCAACGGGTCTTTTGTTAACGCTACCGATTTGGTTATTGCTGTTTAAACCTTAACGCTTAAATCCTCTTGAGTAATGTAGTCGGCTAGCTTTAAATGCCCGGATCGGATAGCCTTCATATTGTTAAGTGTGAGTAGTATGAGGCAGTGCAAAAACTGGGCTATGTCTGAGTCACCCAAACAATTTCCCGTCCTAGGGGTACCCGTCCATTTATTAGATGACTATAGCGGCTGGCTAAGTACTCGTCTAAACCAGAAGCTAGGCGCTCATGTGGTGACGCTGAATGCTGAAATGGCGATGCAGGCAGAACAGAACGAAGATTTAGCCAGCATTATCCGAAAAGCCGAATTAGTGATTCCTGATGGATCTGGAGTCATTTTATACTTATGGCTTCAGGGGCATCAACAGCAGCGCTGTCCAGGCATTGAACTAGCAGAGTCTTTATTGCGCCAAGCTGGGCAATTGGGATCAACTGGTGTTTTTTTCTTTGGAGGGGCGCCAGGAGTGGCGCAGAAGGCAGCTTCGGTATGGCAAGAACAATTGCCCCAATTAGCGATCGCAGGTATTGAAAACGGCTACCTAACGCCTGAAACTGAAGAAGAATTAAAGCAAACTCTCGCAGCCTCGCAACCCAGGCTGATTTTAGTCGGTTTGGGTGTCCCGCGTCAGGAGTTTTGGATTGCCGAGCATCGCTATTTGTGCCCAGAAGCGATTTGGATTGGTGTCGGAGGCAGTTTTGACATTTGGGCGGGAATTAAAGTCCGTGCGCCTGAGTGGTTGCGAGATAATCATTTGGAATGGCTTTATCGGCTGTATCAAGAACCTTGGCGCTGGCGGCGGATGATGGCATTGCCGCAATTTGCCCTAAAAGCGATCGCTAAACGTTTGGTTTAATGTTTATAGAAATCGCCTTATATCCCACATCTTTCAAGCGTGGATATAAGGCGGGTCAGCGTAGGGACGGAGCTGACCAATAAATCTCTCGTAAATCCATAAAACTTATTCACAGCTTTATGCATAATACACTAGTATAAGATTGTGGTATTTAGGTCGAAACCATGATTGTTTATGAGTTCAAAGTCAAAGGGAAAGGGTCCCAGTACAACGCTATTGATGAGGCAATTCGTACTAGCCAATTCATCCAAAATAAGTGTTTGCGCTATTGGATGGACAACGAGAAAGTAGGGAAGAATGAACTTAACAAATACTGCGCTGTCCTCGCATCTGAATTTCCATTTGCTGACGAACTCAACTCAATGGCTCGACAATCTGCGGCTGAACGAACTTGGTCGGCAATTGCGCGGTTCTACGACAACTGCAAAAAGAAAAAGAAAGGTTTGAAAGGTTTTCCAAAGTTTAAGAAGACTTGCCGCTCGGTTGAATACAAAACTAGCGGCTGGAAACTTTCTCCTAACCGGAAAGCTATTAATTTCCGAGATAAGAAGCACATAGGAACTCTAAAACTCAAGGGAACTTATGAGCTTAACTACTATGACCTTGACCAAATCAAAAGAGTTAGAATTGTGCGTCGCGCCGATGGGTACTACGCACAATTTGCTATTGATGTCAAAGTCAGAGTGGAAACTGAGCCAACAGCTCAAGCTACTGGTATTGATTTGGGACTCAAATTCTTCATTGCTGACAACAAAGGTAATGTAGAAGAATGTCCTAAATTCTACCGAAAAGCTGAAAGGCGCTTGAACCGCGCCAACCGCAAGAAGTCCAAGAAGTTCAACAAGAGTGCAAAGCCGCAGTCTAACAACTACCGAAAAGCTAGAAACCGATATGCCCGGAAGCATTTAAGAGTAAGTAGGCAGCGAAAAGAGTACTGCAAGCGAGTCGCGTACTCCGTCATTCAGTCAAACGACTTGATAGCCTATGAAGACTTAAATGTGAAAGGCTTGGTAAGAAATCGACATCTAGCTAAATCTATCAGTGATGCTGGCTGGTCTACTTTCCGTCAGTGGCTGGAGTATTTTGGCTTTAAGTATGGGAAGGTCACTATTGCAGTGCCTCCCTACAACACAAGTCAGAATTGTTCTAAGTGTGGCAAGAAAGTGAAAAAATCCCTATCAACAAGAACCCATGTATGTCCACATTGTAGGTTCGTTGAAGATAGGGATGTAAATGCAGCGATGAACATCCTGAAACTAGCACTCAGTACCGTGGGTCACACGGGAACTTACGCTTGGGGAGATTTGCCCAATTAGAGCGATTGGAGCAATCCTGTCGTTTAACGGCGAGTTGATGAACCAAGAATCCCACTGGCTTTAAGCGGTGGGAGTGTCAAACTGACCCATCATTATTAGTTGCTTTTCTATGACCACAGTCTTAGGTCGTCCCAGTGCTAGCACAACTCAACAACGAGTCTATGGACCGACTCCAGACGCTCAGAAGCCTGTAATGGTTACTTTAAAAGAGGTAACAAAAACTTACCCGAATGGCAGTAGGGGGCTGTATGGCGTCAGTCTGGAGGTGAATCGAGGGGATTTTTTGTTTATCACGGGACCTTCGGGTGCTGGTAAGTCCACGTTGCTGAAATTGCTGTATGGTGCCGAACGTGCGAGTTCTGGAGAAGTGATTATCGATCGCGTTAATGTGGGGGAATTACGAGGCGATCGCTTATCGTTAATTCGTCGGCGAATTGGGATTGTTTTTCAAGACTATAAATTGATTCCATCGCGAACGGTATCAGAAAACATCGCCTTTGTACTATGGGCGCA
This sequence comes from uncultured Coleofasciculus sp., assembly GCA_902805485.1. Taxonomy (GTDB): domain Bacteria; phylum Cyanobacteriota; class Cyanobacteriia; order Cyanobacteriales; family Coleofasciculaceae; genus CADCTM01. Next base: position 3,697 of record CADCTM010000060.1, read on the forward strand.
AGGCTTTACCCGTAAGGAAATTCAGCGACGCTTGCCACCCACTTTAAAATTAGTCGGTTTGCAACATAAAGCTGATTGTTTTCCAGATGAACTATCAGGGGGAGAGCAACAACGAGTTAGTTTGGCGCGTGCTATCGTCGGGACACCACCCGTGATCCTTGCCGATGAACCTACAGGTAATCTTGATCCTGATAATTCTCTACAGGTGTTAAAGATTCTCAAAAAACTCAATGCCATCGGTGCAACCGTAATTGTTACCACCCATGATGAGCAACTAGTGCAGATGTCAAATCAGCCGGTTGTGCAACTACGAGAGGGGCGTTTGTCTCAAAGTTTTTAACTGCCTGTAATTAGGTACTACCTAACCCTACAAAAAGATGCCGCCGTTATAGGCGGTTTTTTATTGTTTAATCCAGTTACTTTACACAATCTTTAAAAAAAACGACTTTGTTTCAAGCATCAAACAAGAGTTTCCAAAAACACTAGTTTTTGAATGGGGATTTCATAGGATGTGAACAGAAAGAACGAAATCAAGAACGTCAGCGCCCGAATCTCCCTCTTTTGCCTAAGCTAAGGATTTAATTATGTTGATGCACTCTCAAGTGAATCTGTCCAACTCAACCCCCTGGGGACAATCCTTAACTAAAATCTCAGAACTACCAGTTGTTGGAAATCGGGTGCTACAGTTGCGAGTTAATCAAATGAGCGTACAACAACTCAAGCAACTCATCGACGAAAAAGCTTCTAACATTCTGCTAATTGATGTTCGCTACAAAAGTGAGTACGAAATGACTCACCTTCCGGGAGCGGTTTTAGTCCCTTTACCAGAAATCAAAAGCGGCAAAGGTATCGCGAAAATCAAACAATTACTCAAGGAAAAGCGTCAAGCTGACTCACAAGAACCCATTGTAATTGTGATCTGCAAAGCTGGTGTCCGCTCTGCTAAAGCTCTGGTACAACTTAAGGAAGCTGGAATTACTGGTTTTAACGTAACAGGTGGTATTCACGCTTGGAGTCAAGAAATCGATTCATCTGTACCTCAATACTCGATTAAAGATATCCGTGAATTTGATTCCTTCTTGGCTCATCAACGCTCACTGAAGCAACGGTGGTTAACAGGTAGTGGTTTAGCGGTTGCTTCCTTCGCCGCTGCTGCTGTCTTCACAGTGCCTCACTCCTCAGAGTTAAAAGAAGCGCACATTCAATCGACTTTCTCTTTAGAGCATATTTCTGGGTTAGCGCCACTTTCTGTTAAATAGGGATTTAAGCCCGCCCCACTTCTGCTTGTACACATCAACAAACGAGTAATCCCGCCAAGTTTCGTCATATTCATAGAAGTCGAGCTTGATCAGGGCATCTGTCTCAGATGATGCTTCAACCCAAAGTTTTCTCACTGACTGCCGATCCAGGTTACTGACGAATACCCC
>CADCTM010000061.1 GCA_902805485.1 uncultured Coleofasciculus sp.
CTAACTCTCTTAGAATAATTCACGATTTAGCTTTCCTTCATCTATCTCTAGAAGTAAGTATTCACAGGCGATCCCCGTTTTTTTTTATACATGGTAATTGCCTTTTTGAGGAGAATCTACTCTGTTTTCTCCCCCAAACTGACTAGCTTTTAAAGATTAATTAAGCTAGTGTAAACTTGCTTTATGAGTATGATACCCCTCTGTTTTAAGAGAGGCTGTTATTCAAAGCACAAAGTTGGAAAACTTTATGTAAAACCAGGGAAGGGAGGCTAATTCTTCTAACTTTCATTTTCAGCCCCCCTCAATCCTTGTTTTCCTGGGCAACTGTATGAGAATACAAGCGTTGCAGAAGGAGACGAGTGAACTTGGGCAGTGAGTGCCAAGCGGGCTAGGGATCAGAGTAAAGTTTAAGAGATTGCAAGCCTGAGTGCCTCTTAGCAAAAAAAGTAATTTTGCCTTCTCCCTTCAAATCAGCCAGAAAACAGCACACCGCTATCACCAGATAGCGGTTGAGCCAGAGAAGAAAGTTAGTAGTAGCAGAAAAAAATATTCACAGAACAAGACCGATTTAAAGGCACAAGTTCAGAGGTTGTGGATACCAAGAAAATATCCATTGATTAGCGGAGGTACTTATAATATCCCTAGCAGTGCGATTTAAACGCTAAACATACGATCAATGTGCCTGATTTGGGAGACCGAGAGCAACACCAGAACTATAAGGCAAGGGCTAAAAAGCATCTGGCTGATTGTTTGCCTGCGGCTCACTAATGACAAGCCATGCTAAGTGAAACCCTCACCATTTTGCTGGTGGAGGATAACTCCGCCGATGCCCATTTAGTGCAAGAAATGCTGGAAGACGTTGAGGCTTTTCGGTTTCAACTAATTCATGTTTCAAGACTGGCAGACGCTAAAGAGTGCCTGAAAGCTCAACCCTCAATTTCAATAATCCTGCTAGGTTTGTCACTGCCAGATGCTCAGGGACTCGATACAGTAACACAGTTGCTGCAGGCGTCCCCGGTGCCAATTGTGGTAATGACTGGATTATGTGATGAAGCTTTATCCGAAGGCGGCGCATCGCGCATCGGACTTTTGGCATTACAACAAGGCGCCCAAGATTACCTCGTCAAAAGCCAGACAGACGGCAAACTGTTGGTTCGTTCGATGCGCTATGCCATTGAGCGGCAAGGGATGCAGCGACGACTACAACAAACAAAAGCCGAATTACGACAAAGATCAGAACGAGAAGCACTTGTCAACCGGATCGCCCTGGCATTAAATTCCGAACTCGAACCCCAGCGAGTCCTCGATGAAATTGTACGACAGTTGGCTTCGCCGATGGACTGTGATTGTTGCATGGTCGTTCGCACCCTGCCGGATATAGATAAAATTTGCATTGAAGCCGAGTACTGGCCGAATTTTTCAAACTCTGTAAGTCCCAAAAACTCAATACCCGTCACGACTGATTGGAGACAAGTACGGGAAATTTTACAACGAAATCAGCCCGTTGCGATTACGTCCGTTGCCGGGAAAAGAGAGTACCACAGCTTTAGCTCCGAAGGAATCGCAGAACTTCATTACCACATACCCGATTCGGAGATTCCCCTAGCTCCAGTATTCCAAACCTTTCCCCCCGAACAACAACCACTTGCCATGTTACTTGCGCCAATTGCTGTCCGGGAGCAATACTATGGTCATCTCCTCGTTGGTTATCTCCAACCGCGCCTGCCTTTCTCAGAAGGAGAAATTCACTTACTTCAGCAGCTAGCAAGACAAACCGCTTTAGTTCTCCAGAAGACTCTACAAGTAGAACAGTTAGAACAGTTGGTGCAAAAGCGCACCCAGCAACTATCCGAGGAAAAGACACTGCTGGAGGCAATTGTTAATTCTATCCAAGAGGGGATTTGTGTAATGCAAGCGGATGGTCAAGTTGTATTGACAAATCCCGCCGAACAGCAAATCTGGGGACTGGAGGAAGGAGCGATGACGGGATCGTTGGACAAAAGGCTGGAAAAGTTGCATCAAGAGCCTGATGGAATACCAACGGTTGAGGAGTTACCGATTAGTCGGACTTTGCGCGGGGAAGTTGTCAGAGATGATGAGCTGGTTGTACAGGATGCCAATGGCGAACAAAAATGGATTAGTGTGAATGGGGCAACAGTTTGCGATCGCTTGGGGAAGATCCAGCTTGCGATTAATACAACCAGAGATATTACAGAGCGCAAGCGGGCAGAAGACGCCTTAATTAAGCACGATCGCTTATTAGCAGGTGTCGCCGCCGCGATGACGCAGCTTTTGATTACAACAGACTACGAAGCGGCAATGACGCGATCGCTAACGGTTCTCAGTGTGGCGGCAAATGTTGATCGCGTTTACATCTTTAAAAATCATCTTAATGAACAAACTGGGGAACGCCTCACCAGTCAACGGTTTGAGTGGGTAAGAGACCAAGTAGCCGTTTCCGATAATCCAAAACTTCAGAATCTTTCTTATGACCTTACCTTATCGCGTTGGTATGACAGTTTAGCAGTCGGTCAACCGCTTAAGGGATTAGTGCAGGATTTACCAAGCGTTGAGCGAGCAATTCTGGAACCTTACAACATCCGCTCAATCTTGCTTGTGCCGGTGATGACGGAGGGGAAATTTTGGGGTTTCATGGGGTTTGCGGAGGACAAAAGCGATCGCGATTGGACAGATTATGAAGAGTCGTTGCTCACCGTCACCGCAGGTAGTATTGGCGGTATGATTGTCCGGCAGCAGAAGGAAAAAGCGCTGCGAGAATCGGAAGCCAAGTTTCGGACGCTATACGAATCAACCAGTACAGCCGTGATGTTGCTGGATGAACAGGGAATTTTTGATGCCAATTGTGCGGCATTACAGATGTTTGGCTGTACCCAGGGGACGCAGCTTTATGAAACCACGTCACGAAAAGAGGCGGGGATATTACACAAACCCCTTCATCCCCTCGGTTTCTCGCCTCCACAGCAGCCAAATGGTCAAGATTCCTTGAGTCTTGCTTCGGAGTACATGGCGACGGCGATGTCAGAAGGTAGTTGCCGCTTTGATTGGATTTATCAGAAGCGCAACGCTGAAGATTTTCCGGCGGAGGTAACGCTAACTTTAATTCAACTGGGAAATCGCAAAGTTTTGCAAGCGACGATTTACGATCTTGCCACCCACAAGGCAACGGAAACTCAGCTTATGCAAGCTAAAGAGGCGGCGGAAGCGGGAAGTCGGGCGAAGTCGGAGTTTCTGGCAACGATGAGTCACGAACTTCGCACACCTCTCAATGCGGTATTGGGACTTTCTCAGCTCATGGGACAAGAAATCTTTGGTACGCTCAATCACAAGCAGAAAGAGTATGTCAGTTGTATTCAAAGCAGTGGGGAACATCTGCTATCGCTGATTAATGATATTCTCGACCTCTCGAAGGTGGAAGCTGGTAAAGAGCAACTATGTTTTATGCCGTTGGTGATTCAGGATATCTGCGAGTATTGTTTAGCAATGGTGCGGGAGCAAGCTTATGAGCAGGGACTAAAACTGACTCTAGATATTGAGCCGCAAGCGCGGATTTGTATTGCCGATGAGCGCCGCTGCAAGCAGATGTTGCTCAACCTGTTATCAAATGCGGTTAAGTTTACCCCGGTTGGGGAGGTTTCGTTAATTGTTCGCAGATTGCCCACAGGGATTGCTTTTACGGTGGCGGATACGGGAATTGGCATTGAGGCTCAAAAGCTGCCTCTATTATTTGAGCCATTTCGCCAACTTGATAGTGGTTTAAATCGACAGTTTCCGGGGACGGGTTTAGGGTTGGCGCTCACGCGCAGTTTAGCGCGGCTACATAATGGCGATGTGACTGTAGAATCAACTGTGGATCGGGGAAGTAGATTTACCCTTTTGTTGCCAGATTGCCCAACTGACGAGTTATTACCGCCGTTATCACCTCAAGCGTCAGGCGAGTGGGAGGGACAATGCTGTCCTCTGGGGGCAAATCGTCGGATTCTCCTGGTTGAAAGCGATCAGCGTAGTGCGTTGTTATTGAAGGATTATTTACAGGTGATTGGGCATCGAGTTGAGCATTTAACTGACAGTATTGACTTTCTCAATTCGGTGCGTAATTTTAAGCCCCATTTGATTTTGATGGATGTGCAGTTAAATGGAGATTATACGGGGTTAGATTTGTTAGCCGCACTCCGCAAGGAGCCAGATACGAATAATTTGAAAGTAGTGATGGTGACGGCAATGGCAATGGCAGGCGATCGCGAAAGGTGTCTTGATGCCGGTGCAAATGAGTACCTCAGCAAACCGATTGGCATTGCTCAGTTAGAGGCAATTTTAATGCGGTATCTTTGAGCAAGAAAAATGCCCCCCCGCCTTCGACTAAGAGAGCATAGTTGGCTTTCGTTGTTTGGACAAAGAAGCCGACTTAATGTCTACTTCATCAATCACACTATCAGCCTGATATGACGCGGGAGTGACAATTCAATGCCAATGATGCGATCGCTTATTTTGATACAGCAGTTTTCAACTTCTCGGTACAGACAAACCTGTCGGGGCGGGTTTTGGAAATCAAAGAGTTGCTTTGAAGCAGTCGGTAATGCTAAGGTTAGCCCTTACACTTTTATGTATTACCGACACGAGAAATAGCTCTAAGGGGGCTGGGGGTAATCTTTAAATCGGAAAACTCTGCACAAATGTTGATTGCAATAATCCCTCATAAGTCGGTTGTGTTAGATCAAGTAAAACAACAACATTCCGCCCATTTGGAGATAAGCGAACTTCTCGGATTGAATACTTCTGCACCGCCTCACGGTAATTATCTAAACTCCCAACAGTAAGTTGACGACTCTTATTATTAATTACAAGGCGCATTGAAGCCCGCTCGATATCTGAAGCCCCTCGTGGTGATAAAATAGAAGGAATATATTTTTGCTCTAAACGAATCTGCATCGGCTCTTTTTGATTCGGCAAACGCACTTGAATGGTTTCGCTTCTATCTGGTTTACTGGCACGAGAGGTAATTGGTAGTTGAATTCCAACTTTCAGACGAGTTAATCCTAAACTTTGTCTTATTGATAAAGTTTTCTGGAGTAATTCATATTCAG
>CADCTM010000062.1 GCA_902805485.1 uncultured Coleofasciculus sp.
TAATACAAGGAGTTTCGCTGTTCTATCTTCAATAGGTAACATGAAAATCCCATGAACATTGTGCCGTCCCTTCCAAGGTTTTATTATGAGTTTATAAGGAGCGATTTTAGTTTTTCGCGTATTTAAATTAACGAAGATTTTTTCCGGGCAAGTTGATTTATTAATTAAAAATTTATTCAGTTTTAAAATTCCAAATTGAGCCACAAAGAGCGACGCTGTAATAAAAACTATACTTGTAACCTTTAATTTCATGTTTATCTGGGTGTACCTAAATTAATAGTTATTACCTCTGTTGCTCCTCTCGCAGCCCCTTGTGACAGTTTGAGGGCGGAATGTGGGTTTTAATTAAATTAGGATTGATAAATCGAATCTAACATTTATTTAAGAAGCGAAAAATAACACTCCAATAGAGAATAGCTAGGCTTAAGTTTACATTCTCCCCATTTCCCTTTGTATAACTACTGAACTGATGTTCTAGCGCCCTAGCTGTTCCTGTGCCTTTTTGCGAAGCTGAATCGCTTTCGGATTATCTGGTTTAAGTTGAAGTGCCTTATCCAAAGAAGAAACTGCCTTCTCAATGCGCCCTAGGTTCAACTCCGCTTCGCCGCGAGTCGCCCAAGCTTCGGGCGAATTCCGTTCGAGGTCGATCGCTTTATCCAAGGCATCCAGTGCTTCTTCAGAACGTCCGTAACCCTGGAGTGAGATGGCGTAGCTTAACCAACCTTCGGCAAAATTTGGCTTAATTTCGGTCGCTTGTTCATAGAGTTGTAGCGCTTCTAAGGTAAGTTTTTGCTTGTCAAAAGCTTGCGCCTTACTCCACAACGCCTCGGCATAGTCGGGTTTGAGGTCGAGGGCGTCATTACAAGCAACAACAGCCTCAGCGGGCTTGTTTAGCTTATTCAAGCAATAACAGCGACCCCAATAAGCCTTAGCTCTCTTGGGTTTAAGAGCGATCACTTGGTCGTAAAGTGCGATCGCTTGCTGGTAATTTCCGGCTTTGCGGAGGCGCTCAGCTTCGTCTATAAGTTGCCCTGCTTCTGGTTTCTGAGGCGATACCACAGGACTTGGAGTCGATGGACTACTCGGCGCAATAGTCGGACTTTTTGCCGGCGTCCCCACACGGTTAGCAGTTTGACTAAAAAATTGGCGAGGAAAGAGACTTCTCCCAATCAAAACGCTTGTCCCCACTGCTACTAGAACAGCAAGAACAGGCAAAAACTTAACCAATGGTCGAGCATTTGATGCTGAGGTGATGTGAGTTGAGTCGATGTCTGTTACATTCTGGATCGGCTCTGGTTGAGACACGGGTGACGTTAAATCAGTTGGGGTGGCGACATCATCGATCTGTGTGTCCACCGAAGAGTCTACAGGTATCCAAATGTTCGTATCGATTAAACCTTTCTTTAACTCGCCTGTTTCTGTGTAATACATCGGGTGTGTATCCCCGACTTCAGATATTAATGGGGGCGGGGGTACAGACTTTAAAAGCTCAACAGGTAAGCTATTAATCGCAAAGAGTGCTTCTACGGCAGTGGGATAGCGATCGCGAAAATCATAGCGAACCATCTTATCAATAATTTCAGCCAGTTCTGGGCAAACCGTTGGCGCGTGTTCGTGCCAATTAATTTCGCTAGTACGGGGGTCTTCCTTAATACGCTTGGGGTGAATCCCGGTTAATGCCTGAATTGCAAGCATTCCCACGGCGTAAACATCGCTGGCGAAACGGGGAGTTCCCGCCAGTTGTTCGTTGGGCATATAACCCTGAGTGCCGATGGAAATTGTGACATTAGTTTGATGCTCTGGATTCACCGCCTGAGTACTGACTTGCTTGACGGCACCAAAATCAATCAGCACGACTTTACCATCACGTTGGCGGCGGATCAGGTTAGGCGGCTTAATATCCCGGTGAATGACCTGTTTTTCATGGACAAAAGCCAGTACCTGCAGAATATCTTGCAAGAGAGCCACAACTTGACATTCTGACCAAAGTTGCCCTGCTGCGAATTCTTCAGTTAGGGGTTCTCCTTCAATCAGTTCTTGGGCGAGATAAAATTCTTGATTATCCTCAAAATGTGCCAAGAGATGGGGGATTTGGTCGTGATCGCCCAGTTGGTAAAGGGCTTGCGCTTCTGTATCAAAGAGGCGTCTTGCCATTGAAAGAGTGCTGTCTTCCTTCGTCTGAGGTTTGAGGTGTTTGACGACACAGCGAGGATGACCAGGCAAATGCAAATCCTCTGCTAGAAACGTTTGACCAAACCCTCCGGCTCCTAGCTGGCTGATGATTTTGTAGCGTCCGCCCAAGGGTTCAGCTTCAGTCATTGTCAGGCTTCCAGTAGTATATATCCCGATCAAGGTTGGTCTTGCCTATCGAAAAAAATCTCCCTTGTGTTATTAATCGCTTAGGTGAAAATTAACATACGGATTGAGTCAGCCCGATTTTCTGAAAGTCTCTGTCGGCGGTGACTAACTCGAGCAAGTTCAGCATTAAAGATGCTAATTCCTAGTTGTACAGACCGTTGAATTTGCTCTAAGTTCCACAAAGAACCTGTGGATACCGCTTGAGTTGTTCCAAGCGATCCAGGCGGGGATGGGGTAACTAGAGCCGCCTTTGGCGTAGCGGGTGGAGCGATCGCATCTGCCTCCTGTGATCCAAAACTCACGGCGCAGCAGACAGACGGCAGTGTAGATGCCCCCGCAGCAAGTCCAGCCCTTCCCAGCACGCGGCGTCTTTTATAGTTTGGCGTAAAATCATCGGGTGTCATAGCTTTATGCTAGCAAGAAGACGCTTTTTCCCGAACAAGAACTTGTTCAATACCGCTACAATCCTACTGACACAAAGATTTACTTACAGCAGATTTCAGTTTCTTGATACAGACAAACTTTTTGGGCGGGTTTAGGATTAGTGTCTCACGCGCGACTCTCTTATCTACAAAATCGGCAACTACACTATGGATGTATCAGACAAAAAAAGCAATTTGCTAGAAATTGGTAATCAGTATGTCCAGTAGAGTGATACCCGCAGTGGTGCTAACTTAGGGCTGAAATCGATAACTGAACGTTGGATTAATCCCAGGCATCATCAAGATGCTGTGCCACCGTTGATGCTCTAGAATTGGCGATTGAAAACTTTAGCCCAAGAAGTCAGGAGGCTTTGCCAATGTTACAGCAGTTCTCAACTCAGGCAAGGTAAAGAGTAATCATCATAAGGGCGGGTTTTGGAGAGCAACTATTTGGTTTGTAATACAAGGGTAATTCTAAACGGACTCCTACACTTTTATGTACTACACAAAAAAGCAAATTGCGATAAGTTCAACACTGACAGCAGGAGTTTTTTAATTTCGTAAAAGTGTTAAAACCTATGGTAATGCCCGAATCTTCAAGCACGCAGTGCCGCTCACGCTACTCAACAATCTATTTGACCCCCTAGTTAGGAGAAGTTAAGAAATGACCAAAAGTCACACCCATTCATCAGGCGAAACGATTCCCCAAACAATCAATGGCTATGATCCGAACGTGTTCCCAGCCTTTCATGAAGCACTGCACGCTCATTTTCCTGGGGCTGTACCCATGAATAAATACATGAGAAAGACGTTCCAAAGCTTAAGTGCTTACGATTTTTCTGACGAAAATACGATGGGAATGATTGCCATTTGTCGGGATGAAATCGCTGAAGCTTTATTTATAGAAGTGATTCGATACTGGGGTAAAACTTTTAATTGTTGCAGTTTAGCTGGTTTCGTGATGATGGGGAAAACTGGTTTAGCAGCGGCAACAGACCATACTCCAATTGTTGATGGTATCCGTCGTTTTACCTTCTATGCGATGCCTCATGTTGCCATTTCTCGGCATGGTGAAATTGGTAAGGTTTATCGAGATGGCGTGCAAAAAGTTTCTCATGCTTGTGGCGCTTTAGAAACAGTCGTCCATGAGTTAGCTTGCGGGCATCTGAAATTAGAAATGGATATGCAGGATATTGAACAAACTATTATTCGCCAAAAAATTCTTTCAACCATTACTTATGGGGATAAACCCAACTTAATCGAAATTACAAAATTGGCGTCTCGAATTATTTCCAACGATGTTGAAAATCTCTTAAATACCTTGGATCGTTCTGTATTTAAATATGCTGTGATGACCGGAATTCAAATTCACGGCCCCTTGGGTGCACACTGGATTTATCCCCAAGATTTTTATGTCGTTGGCTCAGATTTGCCTGGAGGCAAGGAACAGATTGAAGCGTTTCACAAAATACAGAATTAATCTGGGATCTATGAGACTCTTAGCATTTCCTGCTCAACTGGATTTAAAAGCTATTTCAACGTTAAAAACTTCTCCAGCGCCGCCACCATCATCGGCGGCCAACGGCGAACAGTTTTTACCCAATCTATATTCTTATAGCGTCCGTCCAAACCAACAACTGCAGCCCAATTACTCTCTGCTTCACCTACTTGTCCTTTTGCCCATAATGCTGCTGTTAGTGCTGCTCGGACATCGGGAAATTGAGGATACTTGCGAATAATATTACGCAACGTGCGAATCGCTTCGTCGGTTTGCCCATTTTGATACAGTGCCAGGGCATAATTGGCACGGGCAAAGGCAAAATTCGGTGCTAACTTCGTGGCGTTTTCGTAATCAGCGATCGCATCTTCCCATCGCCCAAGTCCCGCTTTCGCATTCCCCAAGTTATTGTACGCCATCGCATCGTTAGGGTTGAGTTCCAACACCTTCTTGTAATCAGCAATGGCTTCCTCCCAGCGTCCTAAGCCTTCTAGCGCCGTACCGCGATTAAGATAAGGATCGGGAGCCTCCGGCGCTAACTCAACGGCTTTATTAAAATCAGCGATCGCATCAATTAACTTATTCTGACTAACTCTCGAATTTCCCCGATTACTCCAACCGACAGGATTATCTGGCAAAATCTCAATCAATTGGGTCCAGTTGCCTTCTGCCGTCGGAAAATCACCTTTTTGGGTATTGGCAAACGCTTCTTGACGAATTGCATTAAATTGCTGCATTTGAGTTTCCGTCAATTCAGGTGTTTGCACCTGTGCCAGTACCGGCGCTGTCATCACCCCACCCGTACTGACAACAATCAACAATGCGCACAATAACCTAAAAATCAAGCGTTTCATAAAATATATTTGAGAAAAAACCAGAGTTACTCCAGTTCTTATTAAAAATCAAAATTCACCTACTCATAGCCTAAATGCTTTCGTGCCGCCACCGTCGCCACCCGACCGCGTGGTGTCCGATGTAAGTAGCCAATTTGCAGCAAATATGGCTCATAAACTTCCTCAATTGTCTGCGAGTCTTCCCCAGTTGCCGATGCCACCGCCTCTAAACCTACAGGACCGCCATTAAACTGTTCAATCATTACACTCAACACCAGTCGGTCTGTCCAATCCAAACCAATCCGGTCTACATTAAAGATTTCCAGTGCCTCTGCGGCAAATTCAGCAGTTATCGGTGTAACATTCTTAACTTGAGAATAATCCCTCACCCGCTTCAGCAGACGGTTGGCAATTCGCGGCGTGCCACGGGATCGGCGGGCAATTTCTTGGGCGCCTTCTTCGGTTACAGGCGCTTGCAAAACCTCAGATGTCCGCTTCACAATTAAGGTTAGTTCGTCAAGTTCATAAAACCGCAGGCGTTGAATTAAGCCAAAGCGATCGCGTAATGGCGAAGTCAGCGAACCCACACGAGTCGTAGCCCCCACTAGTGTAAACTTCGGCAAAGGAATACTCCGAATCTTCGCCGTCTGACCTTTCCCAACCGTAATATCTAAGCGATAATCCTCCATCGCCGGATACAACAATTCTTCTGTCATCCGCGACATCCGATGAATTTCGTCAATAAATAAGATATCCCCTTCCTTCAAACTGCATAAAATGCCCATAATGTCTCGTGGACGTTCCAAAGCAGGTGCGGCGGTGATTTTGCAGTTAACTCCCATTTCTGTTGCTAAAATCAGCGACATCGTGGTTTTACCCAATCCAGGCGGCCCGTACAAAAGTAGGTGATCCATCGATTCATTCCTAACTTTTGCCGCTTGAATCGCAATTTCTAAAACAGCCTTTAATTCTTTTTGACCAATATAATCTGCTAATCGCTGAGGGCGGATGCTTTCTTCCTGGTTGCCGGTTTCATCCGCCATCGCCGTTGCTAATAAAAGCTCTTCTGGCGTCTCTTTTTTGCGAAAATTATTGCGACGACCTTTGGATTGCTTGGCTTTCTGGGGTTGCTGGTCGGTTTTTTGAGCCTGTTTTTCAAAATGAGTTCTGTCTATTGCCATAATAGAAAATTGATCATTGGTTATTGGTCAAGAGTTATAAGCTATAAGTCATTGGTCATAATCATCGCTCTCGTGTGCGAACTAATGAATAATGACTAATGACTAATGACCAAGGAAACAAAGTAATGCTAGCTAAACGAATCTTACCTTGCCTGGATGTGAAAGCTGGGCGGGTCGTCAAAGGCGTCAATTTCGTTAATCTTCAGGATGCTGGCGATCCGGTGGAGTTGGCACAAGCGTATAACGAGGCAGGTGCGGATGAATTGGTGTTTTTGGATATTACCGCGACCCATGAAGACCGGGATATTATTATCGATGTTGTGTACCGTACCGCTGACCAAGTATTTATTCCTTTAACCGTTGGCGGCGGCATCCAATCCTTAGAAAATATTAAATTATTGTTAAGGGCTGGTGCGGATAAAATCAGTCTTAATTCAGCAGCAGTCAGAAATCCAGATTTTATTAATCAGGCAAGCGATCGCTTTGGTAATCAGTGTATCGTCATTGCCATTGATGCGCGACGCCGCCAAGATCCAACTAATCCCGGTTGGGATGTGTACGTGCGTGGGGGACGGGAAAATACTGGGAAAGATGCCATCCTCTGGGCAAAAGAAGTCGAACAACGAGGTGCTGGCGAACTTTTGATAACGAGCATGGATGCGGATGGAACTAAGGCAGGGTATGACTTGGAACTTACACGCACGATTGCAGAACTTGTCCAAATTCCTGTAATTGCCTCCGGCGGCGCAGGCAACTGTAGTCATATTTATGAGGCATTAACTGAGGGAAAAGCGGAAGCGGCACTCCTCGCCTCGCTCTTACATTACGGGGAATTGACGGTTTCAGAGATCAAAACCTATCTAGGGCAACGCAAAGTTCCCGTACGATTGCTCTAATCCAAATTAATTTTTTTTACTGAAATTATTAAATTTTGTGAGGATTAATCCCTGTGCGGGTGGTATCTAGCAGCCTGGGGGATTGCTAGAATATAACCACTATTACATTTTGTAAATTATGTTAATCATTATCTTAATATTAGATGTTGTCTTAGTGGCATGGTCGCTGCACCTGATGCAGGAAGCTTTTGATACTCAGCAGTTCTCGTTGATGCTAGCAGGCACATTAGTTGCCATGTCAGCAGCGGCAATGTTGGTTGTGTATTTTCTTATGGGTAGCTATGTTGGCTATATTACCCAAATGGCTCAAGTTCCCCGTCCCTTTTGACTCTTCCGAATGAGCAGTGGCATCAAGAGCGTTTGGTAGATTACTTTAGCCACGAGCATTCAAAAGCGACTTGACTTCATCAGCCTAGTTAAGGCATGATAGAAAACGCGGCACGGGGTTATAGCTCAGTTGGTAGAGCACCTCAATGGCATTGAGGGGGTCAGCGGTTCGAATCCGCTTAACTCCATATTAATTCGAGGTAGATTTTAGTAAAATAATTGCTTCAACGGCTTTCCTGTCTTATGTCGCGGGAGTTTAGGTATCCTGATTGTAGATAGACATTTAGATGTCACTCGCTCAGATGTCGATTCTGAAGATATTGGCTACATTGAAAGCTAACAATGGTAAAGAAAAATGATAAGAGATGAGTCATGAGCGGCCGCGAGTAAATATCCCGCTTCACTGCTCGTCATTGGGCAAATCATCGCCTCTACACTACTCAAACTCTTTGAGGGACTACCGCTATGCAGCCGGAACAACAACAGCGAATCATGGGTTACTTCATTGAGGAGGCAAAAGACCACCTCAATACCATTGAGCAAGGATTGCTAAGTCTGCAAAGCACAATAGAAGACACGGAAATGATGAACGAAGTCTTCCGTGCTGCTCATTCTGTCAAAGGCGGGGCAGGAATGTTGGGAATCAATAGTATTCATCGAACAGCCCATCGCCTAGAAGACTGCTTGAAAGTCCTCCAAGAGTCGCCCGTGAAAGTAGACTCAAATCTGGAATCCTTATTTTTACAAGTATTTGATACCCTAGAGGCACTAGTAGAACAACTGCAAAGCCCGTTTGGTTTGAGTGATGAAATAGCTAGTGGCATGATGTCAGACGCCGCGCCTGTTTTTGAACAACTCAACACACATATAGAACAGCTAGTCAGGTCATCAGCGAATGCTGCTGTTGTCACCGTCACAGCGCCACAGGTAGCCAATAATTATAGACTCGAAGAACGATCACAATCGGCAAAAGTTCAACCTTCTGGGAAAAACGTAACCGTGTTGCCAGCAACCTTTAAAAGAGATGTTTTGGTGCAGCTAAGGGAGATGTTGCAAGTATTTAAGCAGCAAGACTTGCCCCAACACCGCCAACAATTACAAGAAAATTGTCAAAGCTTGAAGGACATTGGGGACACCGTAGACTTGCCTGGTTGGGGCGAGTTACTAGAAACATCCCGAATCGCGATCGCTTGTTCCGAAAATTCCTATCGTCAGCTAGCAAGCTTAGTAATTAAAGAAATCAAACAAGCTCAGGAACTAGCACTCGCCGGTCGCTCCGTAGAAATTGCCCCCAGCGAACAACTAAAAGCAATGGCGCCAGTCCTCCCCGCTTCTGAGCTAGGGATAGAATTTGAGGAGCAAGAAGACCTAAGCGACTTTACAACAGATTTTCAACTGGAAACAGCCCCCTCAAACGGCAATTCCACAACCGAGAATCTAGCAGCCGTAACTGCCCCGTCCAACAGATCCGGGTCTTATGTCTGGGATGATCTTCAAGAAGACTTCGTAGAACCGCAATTCGTACCAGACATCGCTCTGACTCCAGACTTTTACCCCACTCCTATTTCTAATCGCACTCCTAACCCAACCTCTGTACCGGCTGACCCCAGCGATCCAGAAGTCGGAATTGCCGAGCTTAATAGTCTAGCGGATATCTTTGAAGGTCAAACTCCGGATTTGGATCAAACTTGGCAAGAAGAGGAAATTGTGAGCCTGGATGACCAACAATTTGCCAGTAACTCAACTCAAACCTTAGGTGTCGATGACTCAAACGATTTTTATGATTTGATCGGTGACTTGGATGACTTTAATCTCCCAACAACAGAAGCCGCAACAAGCGAAGATTTAATAGGTTGGCTGGGTGACGACGCCCAGCGTAACGACTTACCAGGGCAGCAGGAAACAGCTCCGATGGATTTGACCTCAGACTTTTCTGACTTGCTCTTTGAGGAAGATCGCCATGAGCAACAGATACCAAAAGCCACAGATGCCGAGGAGTTAAACAACTTATTTGGCGACAGCTTCTTTGACGAAATTAGCATGGCAGAAGATGACACCCCTGAATTTGGACTTGATGCGGAAAGAATGCCTCAAGAACAGGATCAGGACGATGATCTGTTTGCCATGCCAGTGGAGGCACTCAACGACGCCGCATCCTCCCCAGCCGACTTTTGGGGCGAGGAATTGACAACCGACGACAGTGAACCACTTGCCTTTGATGACTCCTTTGCTTTTGAACTAGAAGATTTAAGCCACGATCACAGCCAGCTTGGTAGCACAACGACCCCTCAACAGCCGACACTCACAGACTCAGAAATCGACTTTAACGATTTGCCGTCAATTCAGACAAGCGAAATCGTGCCTCAGGACGAACTCTTGTTTGATGAAGCACTCTTGTTTGACGGCGAAAGCACTGATCTGGGATTGGAGGAATTGACATTTGATGATGTTGATAGCCTAGATCTTGCCACGAGTGAAGATTTTGACCTCAATAGTCTCGACTTGGATAGCGTCGCTTTTGTTAATCCCCAAGCTGCCGAAAATTTGGAGTCAATGGACTTGTTCCTGGAAGAGGGCGACTTCAACCTTACTCAAGCGCCAGATGTTGAAAGTTTGAGCGATTTTGGATTAGATGACATTTTAGCGACCGAGGAGCCAGAAGGAGGCGATCTTGCCGCGACACAGCCACCCTCAGCACTTTTTTGGGAAGAAGAAAGTCCAAAGGCATTGGATGCTTCAGACCTTGAATTAGACTTTGAGCAGTCGTGGGATTTGGCTGAAAATGCTCCAATAGCCGCTCAGGGATCGCGATCGGAAATTGACTTACAACAAACAAGTTCTTCTATTCCAGCAGAACTTCCGGGTGATTTTGATTTAGACGATACTTCATCCAATTTCTTCAACTTTGACGAAGAACCGAACGAAGAGGATAACTTGTTTGGGCAAGAAGCATCCTCATCCGTGGAGACGCCAGCTCCCGTTGCCTTCGATGCTCAAGACGACTTTGGTGATTTGTTCGCACCACAACAAACCACTGATCTAGACGCCTTGACCTTTGAAGGACTCGATCTAGAATCTTTTGCCGAGTCAGAAATCCAAGATTTTGATGCCTTCAATGACTTCTTTGATGGCGAAACTGACGATACTTCAAACGTTGAGGCTTTGTCAGAGTTTGATGAGTTTACCTTGTTTGATACGCCGCTCACACCCCCACTCGCTCATCCGGAAGCGTCGGCTCAAATAGAAGCCACAGTTGAAGAAAATCGCCTGGATGTTGAGCAGACTGAGGCAGAAAGTTTTGCTGACATTTCGGAATTTCTGTTCGATAGCGAGAGTGAAACAGCCCAGACTCCTGAAGTGGCAGCAGACGACATAGACTCTTTGTTGGATGAGGAGACAGAGGCAGAGGACAGTCTAAATTTTGAAGAGGATTTGTTTACTCAGGGCGCCGAGGCACAGGAATGGGACGCGCCAACGCCCGCTGCGCTTTTTGAGAGTGAAACGCACTCGACGCCTCAAGCCCAGATGGACGACTTAGACGCTTTCTTAAGTGGGGCAATGATCGCTCCAGATGCCCTCCATGTTTCAGAGGCAAATGTCCAGGACACAGAAATGGTGTCTGAGTTGGAGAGCGAGTTAACCGATGCAGAAGCGGCAGACGAGTTATTGAATTGGGATAGTACACCGGAAACCGAAAATCTAGAAGATTGGTTGGAGGAAACGGTTGATAATACGGACGATCGCCAACAGTGGAACTTTGAGTCCGACTCAGATGAAGCGGCAGTTGTCGGACTGGAGGAGGAAACAGCTCACCCTGCCGAGGAAGATTTAGCGATCGCGGCTTTATCGCAATCATCATTTGACGATTTAGAGGCATTGCTGGCTGATAGTCAAAGTGAGCAGCAAACACCGGAAATACTTAGAACCAGCCAAGAATTTGATGCCTTTGACGATTTAGAGGCATTATTGTCAGACAGCGCCGCGCTCACCGGGGCAAGTGCTGCCTTGACAACAAACGACTTTGATGAATTTGATGACCTTGATGCTCTTTTAAATGAACAGACGCCTGCTCCCCCGGCAAAAGCTCCCACAGTGGCGAAGAGTCGGGTTGAAGCTGATAACACCCTTGACGACGATTTTAACGACTTGGAGAAACTGCTAGAGCAGGCGGATAAGACAATGGTTGGTCCCGCGACAGGGACAGCCCAGGGAGGACAGCAGCGACCCGTTAACCGTCCACGTCCACGGGTATTTGAACAGACGATGCGAGTACCGGTGAAACACCTAGACAGCCTCAGCAACTTGGTGGGCGAACTGGTGGTAAACCGCAATAGCTTAGAGCAAGATCAAGAACGCTTACGGCAATTTTTGGATAATTTATCCCATCAGGTATTAGCCCTGAGTGATGTGGGTTCGCGGATGCAAGATTTGTACGAGCGAAGTCTCTTAGAAAGTTCGCTTTTGGCTAGTCGGCAGCCCTACCGGACGAACAATAATTCGTTCTCCGCCTCCAACACCAGTAATCACTCCGGGATGGAATATGATCCCCTGGAAATGGATCGATTTACAGGCTTCCATTTACTATCTCAAGAGATGATCGAACTGATTGTTCGAGTCCGAGAGTCAGCGTCTGACATCGAGTTCTTGGTGGATGAAACAGACCAAGTTGCCCGAATGCTGCGGCAAGTGACAACTCAGCTTCAGGAAGGACTAACGCGATCGCGTATGGTGCCTTTTGCTCAAACGGCTGACCGCTTGCCCCGTGCCGTACGCGATATTTCCCAGAAGTTACGCAAAGAAGCTCAGTTGTATGTTGAGGGCAGGGAAACCTTGATCGACAAGATGATCCTGGAACACCTGTCTGATCCAATGACGCATCTGATTAATAATGCTTTGACCCACGGTATTGAAACACCAGACGTGCGCCGTGCGGCAGGGAAATCATCTACCGGGAAAATTACCCTTAGAGCCTTCCACCAGGGCAACCAGACGGTGATTTCTGTTTCCGATGATGGAGCCGGGATCGATCCCGAACGAGTGAGAGCAAAAGCGATCGAGCGCAAACTCATTACCCCACAAGAGGCAAAAACACTCTCCAATTTAGACTTGTACAACTTCCTCTTCCATCCCGGTTTTACGACCAAAGATAAAGAGGATGAGTATGCAGGGCGTGGTGTGGGCATGGATGTCGTCCTCACGAGTATGAGTGAAATTCGCGGCACGGTTCATATTGATTCGACATTAGGGAAAGGCACAACGTTTACAATTCGTCTACCCTTAACCCTGAGTATTTGTAAAGCACTTTGCTGCCTAAGCGATCGCGCCCGCATTGCTTTTCCAATGGATGGCGTGGAAGATATGCTCGATCTGCCAAGCGATCGCCCTCAGCTCAACTCGGATGGTCAAACCTGCATCCAATGGCGCGATACGTTATTGCCTTTTCAACCTTTATCTGAGTTACTGAAGTACAATCGTCAACTCAGTCGCGGCACAGTCTACGGCGGCAAACGGGAAGATGACATGATCTCAATCGTCGTTCTCCGTAGTGCCGGGAGCTTTATCGCCATTCAGGTGGATCAGGTGTTGGGCGAACAGGAAATCGTTATCAAACAACTCGAAGGACCCGCACCAAAGCCCGTAGGCATCGCTGGGGCGACTGTTTTGGGGGATGGTCGGATTATGCCAATTGCGGATGTCCTAGAACTCATTGATTTGGCTGAGGGACGAATTCGCAAAGACAACATCAGCACCCTCTGGTCGCGTGAGGATCATGATAATCTACCCGAAGATCCACAAGTTAGCAAAACTGAACCGATGGTTTTAATTGTGGATGACTCAATTACGGTACGGGAATTACTCTCAATGACCTTCACCAAATCCGGGTATCGAGTCGAACAAGCCCGTGATGGTCAGGAAGCTTGGGATAAACTGCGGTCAGGTCTACCTTGTGATATTGTCTTCTGTGACATTGAAATGCCAAGAATGGATGGATTGGAATTACTGTCTCGCTTGCAAAAAGACGAAACGCTATGCCATCTCCCAATCGCCATGCTGACTTCTCGTGGTGCTGACCGACATCGCCAAATGGCGTCACAATTGGGTGCAAATGGCTACTTCACCAAACCTTATTTAGAAGAAGTGCTACTAGAAGCAGCAAGCCGGATGATCCGAGGTGAGGTACTATTTGGCAGCAACAGTAACGCTTGATTTGGGTTAGTTTAGTATTCATGAGTCATCAGTCACTAGTCAGTGGTAAGTTTAACCAATTACTATGACGCATCCTGCAAAAATCGATCAACACAATCAAATTTATCAGTGTTTAATCCTCTGCATCTGTGATTAAAAATTCTATGCTTTGTATTTTTGTCATAAGTTTAATGAGGCAGCGGATTTAACGGATAGCGATAGTGACGCAAGGCAAGCGCCTGAGTTATTGTTTGTGACCAATGACTACTGACCAATAACTAATGAGATGATTTTAAGAGATCAGACCTTGACGAAAAAACGAGTTGATCACCACCTAGTAGGCTTCTTCCTGACCGCTTTCTCCATATTTGGGGTTACTCTCCTGTGGGAACCCCAAGCCAATGCCAAGGATGTCGAGATTAAAGTCGGAGTTGTACAAAAATTTGGCGCCGCCGCCACTGACCAAATAACATTGCAAGCTAGTCAAGGATCTCGCTTGACTGTCAAATTTTTGTCAGGGGAGATGAAACCGCAAGCGCTGCAAGTTGAAAGTCTGAAGCTGGAACGGGTGATGCAACCCCTGTCGGCACCAACTGTAGAAGAACGTGTCGTTCTCAGCACTCACTCGACGTTTGAAACAGCAGAAGACAGTGCTAATCAGTGGCGACAACAAGGCATTGAGGTAGAGGTCGTACAACCGGATCGCTGGCAAGTTTGGGCAAAGCGGGAGGTTTATCAAACACCTTTAGTCCGACGTTTACTGTTGCAAAATCTTAAAGCCAAAGGTGATACAACTGCCTATCTGGATACACAGGTAGTGAATCAGGCACCACGTATATCATTTTCTGTCAATGGCTTTCGCTACAATCGCCGGGAGTTAGAGGTTACAGCTCCCAATAATTTGATCCAGGTGAGTGTGGGGAAGGATAACCAAAGTCCGCGTCTTTATGGCGGCAGCTTGCGACTTCAACCCAATGCCTATGGGACATACACCCTGGTTAATCAAGTACCCGTAGAAACCTATCTCCGAGGCGTTGTTCCTCATGAAATTGGACCGAATGCTCCTTATGGTGCTGTGGAAGCGCAGACGATTATTGCGCGAACTTATGCCTTACGCAACTTGCGCCGCTTTGCTGCTGACAACTACGAATTGTGTGCCGATACTCATTGCCAGGTTTATAAGGGACTAACCGATACAGTGCCGATGGCGGATAATGCGATCGCGGCGACGAAGGGCAAGGTACTGACCTACAATAACGAGCTAGTGGATGCCCTTTATTCTTCCACTACGGGCGGCGTTACCGCGCCTTTTGAGGATGTTTGGAATGGTACAGAGCGTCCTTACCTGAAGGCGGTGCTAGACTCACCTCAATCCCTCTGGAATTTGTCCCAAAAATCTCTGGCAGATGAACAAAATTTCCGGCAATTTATTAACTTAAAACAAGGATTTAATGAAACGGGTAGAAGTGCCTTTCGTTGGCGCTACACGAACACAATTGAACAGATAGCCAGCTACTTTAAACGCTATCTTGCAAAAACCAATCCAACTCTTGCTAACTTCACCTCAGTTGGACAAATGCAGGTGGTGGAGCGATCGCCTTCTGGACGCATTCTCAAACTCGCAGTCCAAACCGATAAAGGTGTTATTGAAATTGATAAAAATGAAGTCCGTAGCGCCTTTGAGGCGCCCTTAAGCACCTTCTTTTATCTGGAGCCGATTTACGACACCAGTAAAATACTCAAAGGATATACTTTTGTCGGGGGTGGCTTTGGACATGGTGTTGGTTTAAGTCAATATGGTTCTCATAACTTGGCTAAATTGGGTTGGTCTGGAGAAAAGATCCTTAGTTTCTACTATCCTGGCACTCAAATTCAGCCACTGAGTGATTCAATTGTCTTTTGGAAAGGGTCATCAGCCGCCAAGAGCCAGCCTTTTCTTATAAAACCGTAAGATAATATTGATTTTGAGCCACAACCGGATTAAATGAAGCAGGAGCAAGCGATCATCGCTGCTCCTGCTTAAAAAACTTTTTTCCTCTGAAGTCCTTAGTTACAACCAGAAAGCTTACTGCTTACTTTTAATTGGCGGTTGGCACAAAAAAAGGGATAGCCGCCAAGCGAACCGCCTTCGGCATCGCTTGCTGCCGGCAACTGAGGACGAGAGACGATTTTTGTCAATTCTGGGCTTCTTAGTACAGCTCTTCTTCTTGATGGGTCATGATCGTACAATCAGACTTCGGGTAGGCAACACAGGTCAAAACGTAACCTGCCTCAATTTGATCGTCATCCAAGAAAGACTGATCAGACTGGTCAATTTCACCCTCTGTGATTTTGCCGGCGCAGGTAGAGCAAGCACCAGCGCGACAGGAATAAGGCAGGTCAATACCTTGCTCTTCAGCTGCGTCGAGAATGTACTCGTCGTCAGGAACTTCAATCGTAGTGTTCAGCCCTTCGGCTTCGTTTACTAACGTAACCTTGTAACTTGCCATTAGCGATCCTCTCTGTGATTTAAAGCGGCAGTATAAATTCTCTAGTCAAGCGCGTCTTTCACACTCTTCATACTTCGGCTGTAGGAAGATTGGCAAAGCAATTGTTCGCTTCATTTCTGATACTACGGGAAAAAGTTCAGGAGATTGAGCAGGATTAGGAATGAAATGCTTAATTGCAGATTACATAAAGATAACTTATATATTAATCACAGAACCAGTGCGTCAAAATTCCGCCTCAAAGCAGCTCTCAAGCTAAGTTTTCACAGTCGATTCTCAATTTTGACACCCCATCGACTTGCTGGCTAAATCTTCTACAAATTAGTATTAGTTATGGTTATAACTGGAAATAATGATTTGTTCTTAGACATGATTACTTTATGACAAGAAAGCTTGTTTAGGAGTAATATAGCCTGCCAAGTTTAAACTTTCGCCTCGAAAATCGGAAAATTTTGCACACAGCAACGTCGAGCTGCTTCTATAAACGCTGTAACATCCGCCTCCTGAGTGTTGAAAGCAGTTACCAACCGCACAATTGACGCTTGCTCGCCCTGCAAACGGTAAAACTGATAAACCATCAGCGAAAAGACTTGAAACCGCTTTTCGTTGCACCGAAGCAGAGAAAATCAACGCCAGCATACCAGGTAACGTCAGCACGCGAACAACCCAAACTCACATACAGCATTGGCAAAACGCGCCTCATCCATATGCAACAGAAGCTTTTGGGCGCTTGTCACCTCAGCAATGGCTTGGATTTCATCAAGGTTTTATACTGTTCCCGCTTCAGTTATTTGAGTAATGCTGACAACGGCGGGTTGTACATGATGCAAGATACCAGCACCTGGCGATTTAAGACATCGGCTAAATCAGAAGCATAAATTTTTCCATCAGTACCAGGGGCAGAATATTAACGTAACTTTTAGAACTTGGAGGTTCAGACAAAACGTTGACTAGCACAAAACAATAAAATTGCAAGTCGCACGTTTTGGCGAGACACAATTAAGCTACCCAGAACAAGGGACTGGTAATCCACTTTAAAGAACAGTTAGGTTGGAGATATATCGCCCTAATTTAATAGTGAGATAGTTGTGCGAAAACCAGATTTTAGATTTCAACCCATTTCCTTTAGTTGGGTAGCCATTCATCCCGAACCCAAAGGGGTAATTCAATTTATGGGCGGGGCATTTTTTGGCACATTTCCTACTGCCTTCTATCGATATTTTTTGAGCAAGGTATT
>CADCTM010000063.1 GCA_902805485.1 uncultured Coleofasciculus sp.
ATCAGCGGTTGCTTCGTCAATGGGGAGTTCATCTAAAGCTTGCCGATAATTAGCCTTGAACGCCTTCTCATCGGGAATTTCTTTAAATTCATAGAAAGCAGTGCCCTGTCCTTCTGCTAAATCCATCCCACGCTGGGCAATTTTTTTGAGAATTTGTCCACCGGATAAGTCACCGATGTAGCGGGTGTAGGAATGAGCAATTAACAGTTCGGGTTCTGAGGCAGATACTTCCCGAATACGCTGCACGTAGTCTTTAGTGGCAGCAGAAGGAGTGACTAGCTCCCGCCAATTAGGGCCGTAGTAGTACACTAAGTCCTGCTCCAAGCTCTTTTTCCGGTTGAGCTGTTGGAAGTAGATTTTTGAGATGATGGGATGAGCCTGGAGACGTTCCATCTCTTCTTCCATCGCCGAGTAGACGAAGTAGAGGTTGGATACTAGCTTCCGGTAGGAGGTTTTCTCAACGACGCCCTTTAAGAAGCATTTGATAAACCCAACGTTTTCCGCCATTGTGTGAGCTTTTTTCGTGCCCTCACGCAATTTGGTGGCTAAATTGCTACTCATTCTAAATTTTCTTTCCCTAAAGTTGATAAAGAGTGTGTTGTTGCTCACAAAAGAGCAAAAAGCTGCCCAAAATGCTAGAGTAATCCGATTTTATGAGAAGTGCCGTTAAGAATTCTTACACAAACATAGTTATAGGGTCAGCAATCGCAGGTAGGGATAGCGTTACACAGTGATAGGATGCTCAAACTTCAAATTAGTGGATAGGCATCCCACTACGTGCTGCGGCGCTGACGTTCTTCCTCTTAATTAAAGAACCTCCAAAATGTCCGCCCCACAAGAATCGCGATCGCGCCGACAAGTCAGTTCACATTTGAGAACTAGCTACAACACAATACAATTCCTCCAATGTATCAATTGCCTGGAGTCTCGCCAAGTCGTATTCCTACGAAAGATCCATACGTGTTTCTACCAGAGAGCTGTGAATCCCAGGATACTTAAACTATCGCTAGGACAAGAATAATTCCCGAATGCCGTCACAATAAAAAATAAAACAATTACAGATCAAGTCATTCAGATAGATGGTCTTAGGAATTCTCCTGAGTGCTGGCAGTCAGCCGCAAGTTTTGATTCGGCAATCCCTGGTGCTAGAACTTTAAGCTGTTGCGGTGAAACTACATTCCCAACTCAAAACGCAACCCTCTTACTCGCTTCAAAGCTAGAATAGAATGTTCTCCTGGCGAGTTTCGTCTGATATCAGGGGAAGGAAAAAACTTTGCGATTATTGATGTCGGAGGTGGGTTTACCTGTTGGACTGCCACAGGGTTAGCGAAAAGCGATTTACTGTCTACTAGTCCTACTGTTGCGAAGTCCCGCGTGCTGACCGAGTTCGGCGGTTGGCCGGAGCCTGTTGAAGAAATTG
Source organism: uncultured Coleofasciculus sp. (assembly GCA_902805485.1). GTDB lineage: Bacteria > Cyanobacteriota > Cyanobacteriia > Cyanobacteriales > Coleofasciculaceae > CADCTM01. The sequence goes on from CADCTM010000063.1 coordinate 1,421, forward strand.
TGCAGGCAACAGATGCTTCTAGGATCGTTGAACGGGGGATATGCGATCGCCTACCCGTGGGACATTGGAGCCAAGGTCGAGTGACACTCTTAGGCGATGCCGCGCACCCAATGCGTCCGACGCTGGGGCAGGGGACGGGTATGGCGTTCGAGGATGCTTATGAACTGTCCGCTTGCCTTGAGTCGGGACTAAACCCCGAAGAGGCTCTCAAGAAGTATGAAACAGAGCGCATTCCCCGCTCTTCAATCATCCAAGAGCGGGCTGTGGCTGCGGGAGAGCGAGCCTACAAGGATGACAGGGCACAGCAACTGGCAAAGGCTGCGAAAAATTGGACACCAGATGAATTTGATGATTGGCTCTACAACCGACACTACAGGCACTAATCGGTTCCCAAAAAAAGTAAATCCCAAAAGTAAAGGCGACTAGGTTTTTAGCCATAGCCGCACTTCCAAGAATTTGCAACTATTGTGCAACAAACTTTTGCAATCGCTGCGCGAATTGACTCTTCGTTAGATATCCAAATCCGTCAAATTCAGTTTTGAACCGTAAGTTTCGATGAACTCGCGGCGTGGTGCAACGCGATCGCCCATTAAAACGGTAAAGACGCGATCGGCTTCGGCGGCATCTTCAATCTCTACCTGTTTCAAAGTCCGAGTTTGGGGATTCATCGTCGTTTCCCACAGTTGCGTCGGCATCATTTCACCCAAGCCCTTAAAGCGTTGGATCGTATAGTTGGCATTAGCCGGGAACTCATTACGAACAAGATTAGTGAGTTCACGCTCACTATAACAATAGTAATGATTGCGTCCCCGCTCTACCTTATAAAGTGTAGGACAAGCGATATAAATGTAGCCTTGATCCACCAGCGCTCGTTGGTAACGATAGAAGAATGTTAACAACAGCGTACGGATGTGAGCGCCATCTACGTCAGCGTCGGTCATAATTACGATCCGGTGATATCGTAATCCAGAAGGGTCAAATTCTTCACCTTTAATCCCCAAACCCAGAGCCGTAATCAAGGCTTGAATTTCTGTATTCTTGTAGATTTTGGCGTCGTCTGTCTTCTCAATGTTAAGGATTTTACCCCGGAGAGGGAGGATGGCTTGAAATTGCCGATCGCGTCCTTGCTTGGCACTGCCGCCCGCTGAGTCACCTTCCACGATGAAGATTTCCGACTCTGAAGGGTCGCGAGAACTACAATCTGCTAGCTTACCGGGTAAGGGTGATGACTCCAGCACCGACTTGCGGCGCACCAAGTCACGGGCGCGACGGGCAGCTTCTGCGGCTTTAAAGGCTTGGATCGCTTTTTCTAAGATGGCGTCTGCCACGCCGGGGCGGAATTCTAGATACTCGGTTAAGACTTCTCCTACGAGGGACTCAACGATACCCCGGACTTCGGTATTACCAAGTTTTGTTTTGGTTTGTCCTTCAAATTCTGGATCGGGGACTTTGACGGAAATCACGCCTGTTAAGCCTTCCCGGACGTTTTCGCCGCCGAGGTTGGCTTCACTTTCTTTGATTTTATTGCGCTTACGGGCGATCGCATTCATCGTCCGTGTCAATACGGCTTTTAGTCCTTCTAAGTGGGTGCCGCCATCAATTGTGCGGATGTTGTTGGCAAAGCCTAGCAGGTTATCACTATAGGCATCGACGCACCACTGCAAGGATACTTCGAGTTGAACGCCGTTACGCTCTCCTTGGACGTAGATAATTTCTTCGTGGAGAGGTTCTTTCTCTCGGTTCATGTAGGCGACATATTCTTGAATGCCGCCTTCGTAGTAGTAGGTTTCAATCCGTGGTTCTTCGAGTCGGTGATCGCTAAAGGTTATTCTGACACCAGCATTCAAATAGGCTAGTTCTCGCAGACGGCCGGCGATGGTGGTGTAGTCAAACTCAATGCCTGTGGTGAATACTTGCGTGTCTGGCAAGAAAGCAACCGATGTGCCAGTTCGTGCTTCTTTGTAAGGTTTTTCGATTAATTCCGTTTTAGGGACGCCTCGTTCAAACCGTTGAGTGTGAATCTTGCTCTCGCGCCAAACTGTTACCTCTACCCACTCGGAGAGGGCGTTAACGACAGAAATCCCGACGCCGTGCAATCCGCCGGATACTTTATAGCCGCCGCCGCCAAACTTCCCTCCGGCGTGAAGTACCGTCATCACTGTTTCTATTCCAGATTTGCCAGTCTTGGAAACGATGCCCGTAGGAATGCCTCGTCCGTCGTCTGTAACGCTCACGGAACCATCAGCATTGATGTCAATTTCTATGTTGGTACAATGACCTGCCAGAGCTTCATCAACGGAGTTGTCTACTGCCTCGTAAACTAGATGATGGAGTCCCCTTGGTCCAGTAGAACCGATGTACATCCCTGGGCGCTTTCGCACCGCTTCGAGCCCTTCCAGAACTTGAATCTGATCGGCACTGTAACTACTCGTCATGTAAGGGATTCTCCAATAAAACCTGTAAGCCGTTGTGATGCTTAAAAATGAGAAAACACTAATGGATTGTAACACAAAAGGCTTACAGGCGACCACAGGGCAGTTTCCAGAGCAATTTATGTATGGGATTAACCCTTACCTAATTACCTTGTTCTTTGTCAACTACGAATGATGAAGAAATTGCACGGGTTGGGGGAAGTCTGAGTTGATAGTTGTATTAAAATGATGCGTTTGAATTTTGGGCGACGGGGTTTGATTACAATTTGCGGTGCGACGGCAACGGGCAAGTCTGGGTTAGCTTTGGCATTAGCACAGCGCCTGGGTTGTGTGATTATTAGTGCAGATTCTCGTCAGGTTTACCGGGAGTTTAATATTGGCACGGCAAAACCTTCAGTTGCCGAACAGCAGCAGGTGCCTCATTATTTAATAGATATCTGTGAGCCGACTGAAACGATGACGCTAGCAGACTACCAACTGCAAGCGCAAGTCTTAATTGATCATTTTCATTTGCCTTCCCAAGAAAACGAGTTTTTCGAGGTTTGTGAGCAAACATCACTTCCGACAAACCATTTCCCTTTATTAGTTGGAGGTACAGGATTATACATTCGCTCGGTGGTACAGGGCTTGAAAATTCCGAGAGTTGCACCACACATGGAATTGCGATCGCAACTTGCTTCTCTTGGTCAAACTCAGCTCTATGCTTTCCTCCAACAAGTTGACCCCACTGCTACTCAAAAGATTCATCCCAATGACGAAGTGAGGACATTACGAGCTTTAGAAGTATTTTACGTTACTGGGCGCCCTATTTCTGAGCAACAAGGCGAAAATCCTCCCAATTATCCGATTCTCCAACTTGGTTTGGAATGTAGCGACTCTAATATCGTCAACCGGCGAATTCAACAGCGTACTGAGCAAATGTTAGGGTTAGGTTGGGAAGCGGAGGTGAAGTATCTTTGCGAGAAATATGGAGTTGATTTACCATTATTAAACACGTTGGGTTATCAGGAAATGAAGCAATATCTTGGGGGTGATATCTCTCTTTTAGAGGCAAAAGAATTAACAGTTTTACACACACGGCAATTTGCTAAACGACAACGGACTTGGTTTCGTGCTTATCCAGAAATTGTCTGGTTTGACGCCGATGCTCCTGATTTGTTGGAGAAGGTTTGGCAACGAGTGCAGGAGTTCATAGAAAATCTTAAGTGAGAGTGTTCGGAGCGACA
>CADCTM010000064.1 GCA_902805485.1 uncultured Coleofasciculus sp.
TTTGTAAAAATGAAGTCGCTTTACTCTCCGCATCCGGGTTGTGTAAATGCGCTGGAGTTGGTCGGATGATGCCATTAAACAAATCATCTAGACCATAAGGAGTAAACAACTGCCATTGTCCTTGCTCATCTAACCGAACCCCCACAGCCGTCGCCGTGTGCAGCCAATCAGTAACCCCATCTTCAGTGCTGCTGTAAGGTCTGCGACCGGGACGCCAACGCGCAAAACTTGCTTGATTTTTCACATCAAATTTGTAGTCAGGAAACTGCGCTGTGAGGGTAGTCTTGGCGGTGAGTTCTTGGGAACGATCGCCTAGCGCATCAAAAAAAGCGATGTCAAAGTCATTGATGACTAACTGACAGTCATTGCCAAAGAGCGATCGCCAAATCGTATTTCGTACCGCACCACCCGCCAACCACCAGTTAGGAAGATTGAGAAGAGCGATCGCAGGTAATACAGCTCCAACGGGCGAATCAACCAGAATCTTCTGGAGGCGAGTGGCACTATCCATGTTTTGCTTATCCAGTTTTGTTCTAGTCTTTCCAGTCATTGGACTGACAAGAGTCGGGCATCAAATTTCACCGATCACTCCCTCGCAGCGCCTGAAAAATTGGGTGGCTTTTTGGCTTCATCTAATAGCCGCTTTAATCCAGAAGCAACGCGGTTTGCCAAAATCCGATGTCCTTCTTGGTTGGGATGAATCTCATCGTAAAGATACCGGGGGTCGTTCAAGCCCTCTAAAACTCCAGGAATCAGATAACCTTGGGTATCGTTCGCTACTCGTTGATACATTTTTCCATAATTGCCATTAAAGGGTTTGACATTCATGGCTAACACAACCACAATTGCCCCTTTTTGTTGAAGACGAGTAACAATTTGTCGAAGGTTCTGTTCGGTTTGGGCTAGCGGAACTTCTTGCAGAAAATCATTTCCACCCAACCCAACAATGACTAACCAAGGGTTTGCTTGAATCACGTCTTGCTGTAAACGACTCAAAGCTGTCGCTGTTGTATCACCGCCTCTGCCTTGGTTGACAATTGGCAGACGTAGGATTGAGCTGAGAACATTAGGGTAAGCGGCTTGAGTTCCGACTCCTGCACCCGCCGTGATGCTATCTCCGAAGGCAATGATTTGCTCTCCTGTGCCTCGATGCAAGTTGTTGACATCTTCACGAACAATCATGTCTTGCTGGCATCCTGTTAAGAGTAGCAACCAGCCAAAGCTCAGACTCACAAACCAGGCTTTGAACTTCTTTCTCATCTTAAGGACTCAAGTTAAATGAGTACAACATCGTACTATTACATTAGACCTATCTGGAAAATATCTAATGCGTATATATATAGGAGAGGAGGTCGGATGGCTTCTATTGAAGCTTTGATTCAAGCCGTAGGTGCAAGTGTTCTTTACCTATCACCCTTCTCTCCAGATTTTAATCCGATTGAACATTGGTGGTAACAACTTAAGGCTTTTCTGCGTCAGTTTTCTCCAACCACAACCAAATTGGTTGATACAGAGAATTGCTACTGCACTTGATTTGGTTAATCCTAAACATTTACAAAACTAGTTTACAAATTGCTGCTACTGTACTTCATAAACCTGCAATCTGCTGAATCCCCGAAAATTAAGATTTAGTTACCTTGAGAAAAGGATTTCAGCTTAATTATTACAGATGCCTAAAATAATTAATGCCATTAGCATGAAAAACCCAATCTTGAGAGTTACTCTATACAGCCTTGTCTTTACGGTTTTAACCACTGCGCCCAGCAACGGCGTTACTCAAGCAAGAAATGATTTAGGGTTTAGATGCTCAAAGTCTTCCTCCCCATCTCGCCTAACTTCAGCACAATCGAGCAACACAGGCAACATGAATAGTCTACAAGCGATTCTTGATGACAACGCCCAAGTCGAAAAAATAGCGGGAGACTTCCAGTTTACGGAAGGACCGCTTTGGCATCCGAAAGGCTTCTTACTCTTTAGTGATATTCCTGCCAATACTATCTATCAATGGACACCCAATAAAAAACCAGAGATATTTCGTCGTCCTTCTGGAAATGCCAATGGGAATACTCTAGATCGAGAGGGACGTTTACTCACGGCTGAACATAGTAATCGTCGCGTATCGCGTACTGAGAAAGACGGCACGGTTGTTACATTAGCGAGTCAGTACGAGGGGAAGCGGCTCAATAGCCCAAATGACCTTGTGGTTAAATCAGATGGAAGCATCTACTTCACTGACCCTCCCTATGGCATTAAACCTGAGCAGGAGGAATTGGGATTCTACGGTGTCTATCGCTTGGCATCAGATGGGAAACTGACTTTGTTAGTGAAAGACTTCGTGCGCCCGAATGGCATCGCCTTTTCACCGGATGAGAAAAAACTATATGTGAATGATTCGGAAAAAGGTCACATTCGTGTTTTCGATGTAAAGCCCGACGGTACCCTGGAAAACGGACAGCTCTTTGCGGAATTGAAAGATCCCAGTAAAAAGGGTGTGCCAGATGGAATGAAGGTAGACCAAGAGGGGAATGTTTACAGCACAGGCGCGGGAGGCATATGGGTTTTCTCTCCATCAGGCAATCTATTAGGCATTCTTGAAGTACCTGAAGTGGCTGCTAACATTGGCTGGGGCAATCGCGATTACAAAACCCTCTACATTACTGCAAGTAATAGCCTTTACCGTATCCGGCTCAAAATTCCAGGTGTGCGATCGGGCAAAATAGGGAGTAACTTTTGACAGTATCCGGTCATCACTTCCCTTTTAGGAGCTTTTCAATGGCGTCGCGTGTTGTCATGGCATTGACATCACTTGAAAGCAGTTGATGAAGACTCCAACGCACAGTATGCTGATTGCGATCGCCCTTTTTAAAAAGATGTAGTGGAGAAAGCAGTTCTAGTTCGACGTAATATTCCTTAGAATCGCCGTTATTAAAAACTTCTACAGGAAATCCGCCACCGCTTACTGCCCCATCGGGGTATTCGCCATCCTGAGGAGTTGCTTTTTCTATCATGGCTACGCCATCTTTGACCGCTGCTACCGCAACGAAGGGGGTATCAGCACCAATCTTATAACTTTTCTTCGCAGAGACTTCCACAGAGGGACGCACCTGTAATAAGGTCGTCGTCCTATGCACAATCGGTGACTCATTATCCGGAGGCTTGAGCCAATGAAAATTCTCTTTATATATGCTTTGGGAATTGAGTGGCATAAACATGGCGTCCGGAGGTTCAATTTGGGTAACGTTCCAAATCGATAGAAGCAACGGTTCTCCATTCACTTTCTCCACGGTTTGCCCGATCGCAAAGTCCCCATTTTGTTCAAACCAGAACTCGCGCACCACGCGGGCACCAAAGCCTTTTGCCACTTCACTGGTCATCTGTAAGTGCTTGTTTGGCAGAATCTCTACCCTCTGGGCATTACCGTCCCAAGCCGGAGTGGGAGGCCAATTACGCCCAGCGATCGCAGGCCACCATTGCTGTGGTGCCGGCCAGGTTTTATCGCCGCCCCAGTTTTTCCATTCATTGTCACCGTAGCTCTTTCGAGGTGAATTCCACAACAAGTTGGAACCCCCTACAAAGCCATAACGCATAACTCGCCCAATTTCCGGCACGACAACAGCCTCACTACGACCATCACTCAGTCGAAACGCGCTGCGCCCATCGTAGAGTGTGGGTGTAATTGTGCCGACAGCAGTGGATACTTCCGACTGCACTTTGCTTTGATAGTTGGGTGACTCCGGTGAAGGGACAATTTTTCTGACTTTACCGTCTTGCTTAGATGTCACATAGAGTTCTCCTGCTTCGTCTATCCCAAATCGGACATCCGTTCGTTTTTTACCAACCATTTCCAGAAACAAGCGTTCTTTCTTGCCCTCAAAGAGTCTGAGTTCTTTAATCGTTGCCTGTTTACCATCAACAAGTTCATCCACAGGAACATGGAAAAACCGCCCATCACTGCCGAAGTCGGCAAAAACATACTGACCCACTAATTCGGGAATGGCAGTGCCTCGATAAACAAAACCTCCAGCGATCGCAATTCCATAAAATTCCTTCACTCCTGGCGGTATCTCATGGTCATATTGGGCAACGGGGTACGTGTAATTAAAACTGCGATCGTTTTCAGGTAATTCATAAACGACATTTTCGTTGTTTTCATCAATAACCCAGGTACCTTCACGCTCCCCCCAGCCATAATTGGCTCCTTTCTTGCCGAGATTCACTTCTTCAATAAAAGCCTGACCCGTATCGACTATCAACATCTTGCCGTCGCCACCAGTATCCCAGCTAAAACGATGAGGATTACGCAATCCATATGCCCAGATTTCACCCAGTGTTTTCGGGTCGCCATCATTCACAAAAGGATTGTCAGCAGGAATACCATATTTACCATTAGCGCTATTATTTCCCAATGGCTTGATGCGTAGAATTTTTCCTAGCGGTGTGCCCAAATTCTGACCATTATCCAGGGGGTCTGTATCGCTTACAGGAAAACCGTTACTCCCACCATCAGCTACCGCGATGTAAAGCATTCCATAATCGGCATCACCAGGTTTGGCATTGGGATTAAAGGCTAATTGTCCCGTATTGTGATCGGGGTAGGGTTCTTCGATGCGAATGATTTCTCGCATTGTTCCAGAAAACGTATTAGTGGAAGGGTTTGTCGCCTTCCACTCACGAATCACGTCATGGTGAGAACTTGCTATCCTCTGACCGTTGTTGTTAAAAATTGGTTGAGTAACTGGGAAATCCGGCGTTTCAGTATCTTTATCTTCGGTAGTTACGGTATAAAAAATTCCATTTTTGGCAAATTCTGGATGAAAGACAAAATAGGAAAAGCCCTGTTGTCCGGATTGGTCAGGAAACCCTTTACCCACTAAACTTTTAACATCCATGTAAACGATGGCAGTACGGTCAACAATGACATAAAGCTTGCCGCGCATATCATTAACAAATAACCGTCCGCTACCGTCACCAGGGGGAATAAGCAGGTTCAATCGTGCTGCTTTATTTTCATCTTTGTCAATCCCGCTATCAGGAATCTTGACAACTTCGTCCAATCCAACAGAGAGT
>CADCTM010000065.1 GCA_902805485.1 uncultured Coleofasciculus sp.
TATCAACGATGCAAAAGTTTAGTTTACTTGAAACTGTTGCCAATAATTACCTTGGAATCCTACTGTAATCTGCACAAAATGAGTACGACACGGGACATCAATACAGCGGTGATTAACATCAGTGGACGACAGGGGATGTTGTGCCAGCGCACGGCACTGTTGGCGCTGAGACTTGTTTGTACTCAAGACAAAATGGAACAGGAAACGCTGTCTCAAGAATTGAAGTCGGCGATCGCTTTAATGGAAATATCTCACAATGGTCTAATTCACGGTAACGCAGAAATGCAGTTGCCGGGTCAGCCTTCAGAAGCAGTTCAGGCATTATACTTTGAGACGCCCCTAGCTCTGGATCGCCAAATTCGGGACTATATTGCACAAGTGAGAACCTTAACAGACTTAGCAACGCGATCGCATCCCACGGAACTCACTCTCTTAAACCCACAGTTACAAGCAATTCTCAAAGCAGAAACAAACCTCACTAAAGCACTAGAAGCGTTAGTTAATCAATATCAAAAAGAACATGAGGCGGCGGTACTAAAAATTGATCGCCAACAAGCAGAACTTAATTATAAAAGCTGTGCCGCCTCTGCCGCCGCCTATGTCTATGCCCAGCAGCTAGAGCAAACATTACAAAACTTACAATGTACTCAAGCGCAACTAATTCAAACGGAAAAACTCTCTAGCATCGGGCAAATGGTTGCAGGTGTCGCTCACGAAATTAATAATCCTGTCAGCTTTATTTATGGCAATTTGCGCTACGCCAGCGACTATGTTCAAGATTTACTCGGCTTACTCAACCTTTATCAAAAATACTACACTGATCCGGTGCCCGCCGTACAAGCCAAGGTTAAAGCAATTGACTTAGCTTTTTTGCTCCAAGATTTGCCCAAAGTTCTCGCTTCTATGGAAGTTGGGGCGGAGCGAGTGCGCCAGATTGTTTTATCATTGCGAAACTTCTCTCGTAGCGACCAGATTTTGCTGCAAGCAGTCGATCTTCATGAAGGAATTGATAGTACACTGCTAATCTTACAGAATCGGTTAAAAGGGCGTTGTGGTCGCCCTGAGATTGAAGTAGTTAAAGATTACGGCAATCTGCCAACATTTGAATGCTATCCTGGACAGCTCAACCAGGTTTTTATGAACCTTTTGAGTAATGCCATTGATGCAATGGAAGACGTCCCTGATCATATCGGTCGGATTACAATTCGCACCAGCGTTAATGCTGATTATTCTGGTATTATTATTCAAATTGCTGACAATGGTGCCGGTATGCCACCGGAGGTTAAGGCGCAACTATTCACGCCATTTTTTACGACTAAACCACCCGGAAAAGGTACCGGTTTGGGACTATCGATTAGTCGCCAAATCGTGGTAGAAACCCATCATGGTACTCTAAAATGTGAGTCAGAATTGGGGCAAGGAACCCAGTTTTTGATTGAAATTCCCCTGCAAAAGAGCGCTCGCGTTGCCCAACTAACAGCAGATTGCTTATCGCCGGGTGAATTGAACCAAACAAAAGCAATCGCCGTAACGCAGTAGAAAGACAAAACTGTGGCGAAGATGAGTTTTTAATCAACAACTTAAGTCGTAGCAACTGACGCCGAGGAATTTGCTTGTCGGATGCTACTATTTCGTATCGGAATCTCAATCAAAAACTGGGTTCCTTGTCCTGGTACTGACTCGCAACGTAGAGTCCCTTTATGTTTTTCGACAACAATTTGATAGCTAATTGATAGTCCTAAACCTGTGCCTTTGCCAACAGGTTTTGTCGTAAAGAATGGTTCAAAAAGATGATTAGCAACCTGCGCTGCCATTCCCGGCCCATTATCTCGAATGCGAATTATAACCCAGGACTTTGGAGATAGGGAGTCTGGTTTATCTTGAGAACTTTTTAATTCTAAGTCTTCTGTCCAAATCGCCGTAGAAATTGTAATGTTTCTCGTTGGTTCGCGGGAAGATTCTAAGGCATCGATCGCGTTACTAATAATGTTCATAAACACTTGATTAAGCTGACCCGCATAACACTCGACAAGTGGCAAGATTCCGTACTCTTTAACAATCATGATGCCGGGATTAGTACCACTTGGTTTCAATCGGTTGTGGAGAATTAGTAAGGTATTGTCAATCCCTTCATGGATGTTAACAGGCTTCATCTGGGCTTCATCTGTCCTGGAAAAGTTACGCAAGGAAAGGACAATTTCGTGAATGCGGTCAGCTCCCATTTGCATGGAAGTGAGGATTTTCGGTAAGTCTTCCAGGAGAAATTCTAAGTCAATTTCTTCAATGTATTCTTGAACACCTGGGAACGGATTGGGGTAGTATTCTTGATAGCAGTTAATTAAGTTAAGTAAGTCTTGGATGTAGTTATTGGCATGGGTCAAATTGCCTGTAATAAAACTGACGGGGTTGTTGATTTCATGGGCAATTCCGGCGACCATTTGACCGAGACTGGACATTTTTTCGGTTTGCAGCAGTCGTGACTCGGTTTGCTGAAGATCCTGTACAGCAATTTCCAGTTGACGTGCCTGAGTTTGAGCGGCAAGGGCGGCGGCACGAGTTGTGGCAAATAATTCGGCGTGTTCAATAGCGATCGCTAATTGATCTACCACCGCTTGCAGCAATTCAACTTCGTGATTGCTCCAAGGGCGAATGCCATGATAATGACTACAAACAATCGCTCCCAGTTGACCTGTTTTCGTCTTTAAGGGCAACAGTAGCGCCGAAGTCAGCCCTGTATTACTCAGGAGCGATCGCGTTTCTGGGTCTAAATTTGACGTTGCCAAGTCATCAATACGTAGTGTCTCAAGCTTGCGAATTTTCTGAGCCAGGCGTGGCAAGTATTGCGGTGGGCATTCGCCCAAAACGCTTGGTAAATCTGGATTACAGGCTTCGTGAGTTACGACTAAGCTTGGTTGCTTTCCCTCAAACCAACACCACAAAAAGTGACAGCCGTCAATGCCGAGTAAATTCCGAATTTCCGTGACGGCAGTCCCTAGAATTGTATTAAGGTCGAGGGAGTTGCGGATTTGATTTGCTAACCGAAACAGCAAAGCTTCCCGACGGCTGAGGAGTTCTTCTCTTACCCAAGCACGATCGATGGCAACAGCGATCGCATTCGCTACCCAGCTTAAAACACTCTTGACCACTTCCGAAAAGGGTTGGCAATTGTGCAAGGCGATCACACCCACCAGTCGCGACTCGATGATTAAAGGGTAGCCGCTAAAAAAGGAAGCAGCACCTGAACATCCCTCATGTTCAACCGAACGACCTTGAGCCGGTAACTGAGTAGATAAAGGTTGTCTGGTTTGGGTAATTACACAAAAGAGTTCGTGGTTTGGGGAAATGCGTTGGGGGAAGTCGGCGGGAATGAGTTTTCCGGATGAGGCTTGTAGATCTAGGTATAAGCTATTATTCTCAACTGTCCAAATTCCCACTCCAATGGCGTCGAGATGCTTTATCATTGCCTCCGTACAACGCTTCAGCCTTACTGATAACGTGCCGCTTTCACCTGCCAACGCCGCTCCCACATCAGCTTCTATTGTCGAGGAATGCGATCGTTTCAATAAGGTAGGGTTGGCATGGCGTGGGAGTTCGCGAGCAATCGCATAAATTAATCCTTCCTCAACCCGCCCAAAAATGCTCCATCCTAACTCCTTATAGGAACCATCTTGGCAACGATAGCGATTTTCACAGTGGATACTTGGGGTATCAGCATCCAGCATTTCCCATTGAGATAAGGTTGAGGCTTTGTCTTCAGGATGAACAAAATCAAGAAATGATTTAGCCAGAAGTTCCTCTGTGGCATACCCTAAGATGTTTTCAACCGCTGGGTTGAGGCGCTTAATTTTGCCATCCCAATCCATGACATATAAAATGTCCGGTGAGAGTGTAAAAAAGTGATAAGCTTCACGCCATACCGTGTTGCGAGTTAACTGATCGGGACTGGGTAATGTTCGTTCCATCCCGTCTGGGTCGTTTAGGTTTCGCGCCGCTGATTTTTGAACTAAATCGCCTCTGATCTGTCGCATTTCTTGCCATTGCGCTCCTAACACCGTTGATCCGGGATTAGCGCTAACATTAACGCTAATTTGCTTATTATTTGTTGAGTCGGGCTGTCCGTCAACGTCTGCTCTCTCTGGGAACTGTAGCGTATTGCTAACAACTATTTTCAGGTTTGTTGCTATTTTCCGTAATTCTAATTGGGCGATCGCTTGTCTACCCAACGCCAAGAGTGATTCTTGTTGTTGTGGAGTTAGTTGTCGCGGGATGTGGTCAGTTGTTGCTAAAATCCCCAGTACTAATCCTTGAGCCGTGAATAAAGGAATACCTGCGTAAAATCTTACCTGTTGCGATTTCACCAGTCCGTATTCGGCAAACCGTTGCTCCTTTGAGGCATCTTGAACCAATAATATATTTTCATCCCAGAGATCTATCTGGAGTAATGTTCCAGCACACAAGGCTAAGTAAGAATCTGCTACACTTTCAATGATGCCAACTTGAGACTTGATCCAGCGTCGTTTACTGTTGGCTAGGCATAAAATCGCGATCGGTGTCTGGCAAACGCAAGCTGCCAAGCGAGTCAAATCATCAAATGCCGCTTCAGCCGATGAGTCGATGTTTTGATATTGGTAATCATCAGGGTTAACAGATGTATTACCAAAGATAGGCGTTTTCATTGCCTGCGTTCCTTTGCTTACCGAACCTCGGTTTTCTGGTGGTTTAGGATTTTAATCGATTTAATTATGAGCAGCTTGATTGACTCACCTTTGTCGTCAATTTTCCAGTTTTGCAAGCCGCAATGCCTATCGTTTAAACGATTAAGACATTTCAACCTTCAATATTTTGCGCTGCTTTAATTATCTATCACTCAGGTTGCGATCCCTTTTGCACTGATTGAAATGATAATTTTTCCACGGCTGTGTTCTCGTTAAGAGCTGCTCACCTAAAAACTACCGATTATGCTAAGAGGAAATCGGTAAGATCGAACACGATTGCAAGGTGAATTAATAAATATAGCCCTTCTCTCTTGAATGCCGTAAATCTTTCGAGTAGTACCATTCCGCT
>CADCTM010000066.1 GCA_902805485.1 uncultured Coleofasciculus sp.
AATCAGGTCTAGGGGTTTTACAAACTCTTTACATAACTTTGCTGTTTTGTATTTATTTATGTTTGTCTACAGAGATTTATTAAAGGAAAAAGTTATGATTATAGATACGTCCGAAAAAAGCTTACAAAGGTTAACTTAAAAAATTAATCTTTGTTCTAAAATAATTAATTTACCAGGTTAAACCTTATGCATACAATTGCTGTGGTGGATGATGACGTCCACTGGTGTCGGGTTATTGAGCGCTTTTTTAGGAATGAGTTTGAAATTTATACATTTCCAACGGTATCAGCGTTTTTAAAGCAATTATTTGATTATGATTTAGTGATTGTGGACTATTCGATTCCACCGATTCATTATGAAGAAAACATTGATAGTTGCCAACTAATCCATCATTTAAAAACAAATTTGAGATATCCCCCGTTAGTCGTTCTAATCTCTGGCTATGTTAGCAAGAATGACGCTGAGTTAGGAAGAAGAATTTGTCCAGAAGCTGATGCTTTTTTCACGAAAGATGCTGGTTTAGAAGAACTCTCGAAGCAAATTAAACACATCCTGGCATCGAAAAAAAAGCCTTCCTTGCCATTCAAATCTATTAGTACTTAATAGTGTAATTGAACAGGGAAATAACTAAGGGTTAGTGATTACGAAAAGTTACTCAAACAGTGATTTTACTAACTACTAACAGCGCTTTACCTTTGCCCTTGCTTCCACTTGAGAATTGCCTTTTGAGCAGCTTCATAAGAAGATGTACCAGCCGGGACTAAAGCTGCCGTCTGAATCGCATTTTCAAACTTACCTTGTGATGCCCGTGATTGAGCAATCAAATAAATCACTCGACTCCATTGAGCTTTTAGCTGTTGCGCTTCCCCATAACGAGGTTGATTGGGCAATATTTTACTCAAAACTATAATTGCGCGGCGATAGGAGGATGCTTGATTTGATTGAATTTGTGCTTTCGCTTCTTGAATAATCGCTTGGTTTTGTTGCTGCTGTTTCGCCGAAATTTTCCAGGTAGCAATAGTCTGTTGCGCCTTATTGTAAACAGAAGGGTCATCTTCTGGGACAAGTTGCGCCGTCCTGATCGCTTCTCCAAAATTGTTTTGTGCTGCCCGTCCTTCTGCTAAATCTAAAATTACCGCACTCCAACGGGAAATATCTTGCCGTGCTTGCGGATAAAGCGGGTCACTGGGTTGAACCCTACGCGCTTGAGTAATTGCCTGATTAAACAATGATGCCTGATTCGGGCGAATAATCAATTTTGCTTGCTTTAAGTCGGCTTTATTAATTTGGAGGCGACTCGCTACAGGCGTTGAGGATGCCTGCATATTAGCACTCGCTGATGTCGTGGGTACTGCCTGAGTCCTTGGAGTCTCGATCGCCTGCTGACTGATAGAGCGATCGCGCCAGTCTAGTATAATAGCCGCAAGCATTAGTAATAAAACCAACGTCGCACCACCGCCCCAAAAGAGCAGTTGCCGCCACAAAGGTGTCCCATACTCAGATGTCGCTTCCCTGTTGGCATTTGGAACCATTGCCTTAAACGTTGGTGCGGTTTGAGGTGAAGTCTTAGCCCGAAAAGGAGCATCCAGATGAGCTTCTACCGTCGATACAGGCGTTGTTCGTACAGGGGTTGCACCATTCAAGTTTTCTTCGCGATCGCTTGCTATGGGTGTTGGGAGTCCAAAAGCCGAGGAAACTGCGACAGATGGAGTTTCCGCTGTCGGCAAAATCAGTTGCTGTCTTGCCTCCTGGGAAGGAATGACCGCTAAAGGCGTCTGAATCGGTCGCCAGTGATGTTGGCTCAACTCTGGCAGTCGAACGCGCAGATACTGGTCAAGATTTTCCAAAGTTGTATCAGTGTGATAATAGCGCAGTGCTTCGAGAAGTGCAGCAGTAAATAAGCCATTACCCAACGCCGCCGCTTCGTGGGAAAATTGCTCAAGCTGACTCGAAAGGATTAAAGCAATTCCCATTTCCTGCGCTAAGGCGACTGTCTCGGCGCCAACCGAGTTTCCAGCTTGCAACCCAGGCGAGCGATTAATATCTAATAGCACCAGGAGATTGTCATTACTAGAAGACTTGAGGGCAGCAAATAGCGATCGCACCGGGATGGCTGTTCCAGGAATATCATTAGGATTTCCGTCAATGGGCATCAAGTAATCAACATCTTCCCAACTCACGCCGTACCCACTAAAAAAGAACCAACAATAATGAGTCGAGGAGGAATTCTTGTTTTCCGCTTCCAGATGACGCCAAATGTTCTCCTGAGTCGGATATGTAGACTGTTTCCCCAACAGAGGCGAGGCATCAGAGAGCAAGAGACACTGATCAGACGGCAGGTTTGCTTGGTTGACAAAAAACTGCCGCAGTGCATAGGCATCGGCTTGCCCATAACTGAGGGGCGGTAAAAACTGATAGTGGTTAATGCCAATCGCAATGCAAGCGTGTCCCATGTCCTTCTTGTCCCAGTTGTCCAGATGTAGTTGTTTAGAGCGTTTTTGAACTTAAAATAATTTAGGTTTTTGTCAATACAAAACAAATTTAAATGACTAAATCAGTCTATAGTTTAAGTCTGTTCTCCCTCATCGTAGAGATGAAATCTTCAAACATAAGTGTTTAATATCAGGAATATATAGTATAAGAACGCTGATTTTCAACAATAACCAGGGAGTAAGTGGCGAGTATGTTGAAGTCTAGAGCCAGTGGTCTTGGCATCTCCGTAACTTCCGTTCAATTCCAACGGTCTGTCGCCCAGTGGGTTCGCTCAGTGGCTCAACTCCGACTTGCCCCGCTCAGTTTGTTGACGGTATTGAGCTTCACAGGAATTAGTTGGCTGAGTTTGAGCGCGCTTGCACCCCAAGTAGCTGATGCCTACACCGCCAGGGTCAACGTTGCTCTAAACCGTGAGCCTCGGGAAAGTTACCGCAGCTTCCTGCGTCGCGCTGAAGCTGTTGCTCGTGCCGCCGCTCAACGTAGCTTTGATCGAGACATTTTGGTAACGGATGTCGCCGTAACAATTGTTGGGGAAAATAACGGAGCGATCGCACCAATTTTAGCGCTAGAAGTCAGCCGTCAAGCTTGGAGACGCCGCCCCGATCCTCAACGTTGGGCGACCTACTTCCCCAATACCCAAAGCCTACTGGGATTTGGTTCAACCACCGAGGAGACAGACGCGACGCAAGCAACTCCTACCCCTAATCCTACAGCCACCCCTTCTGGAAACACTCCCGGCAGAGTCATTGAACTTCCTGGTGGTGTCCGACTCATCCCCAACCCTGGGGGAACACCTCAACAGAATGGCGCACCTAATCAAGGAAATCCGGGGACACCTGCTAATGGTGCTAATCAACAAAATCCGGGAAATACTGGTACACCTGCTAATGGTGCTAATCAACAGAATCCGGGAAATACCGGTACACCTGCTAATGGTGCTAATCAACAGAATCCGGGAAATACCGGTACACCTGCTAATGGTGCTAATCAACAAAATCCGGGAAATACCGGTACACCTGCTAATGGTGCTAATCAACAAAATCCGGGAAATACCGGTACACCTGCTAATGGTGCTAATCAACAGAATCCGGGTTCACCACCCATTACTGCACCTCCTCTAAATCAGGGAACAGGAACACAACAGAATAATGTGCCTCAACAAAATGGCGCTCCCAATCAGCCAACGCCGAATGATGTTTCTCCTTCTGGTGCGGCGCCCGGACAAGTTATTCAGCTTCCCGGCGGTGTCCGGCTGATTCCCAACCCCGTAAATAGAACCAATCAATAACGTGGAATTTCCGTTTGAGGACGGTGGCAATTTAAGCAATAAGCCTGTAGCAGGAGAGAACGTCTTTTAGCGCTGGGAAACACAAGCCAGACAATGACATAGAATAGAAAAGCTGTCAAAAATTCCGAACCGACGATCATGGCTGTTCCTAAGAAGAAAACGTCAAAATCTAAGCGAGACAAACGCAAAGCTACCTGGAAGCGCAAAGCGGCAGTGCAGGCTCAAAAAGCGTTGTCTTTAGGCAAGTCCGTTTTAAGTGGACGTTCTAGCTTTGTTTACCCAACACAAGAGGAAGAAGAGGAAGAAGAAACTTAAGTCTGAAATCTGGGTAGTCTTTGGCAATGTAAGCGGTCTTTTATTCTTTTGTCTTAATGCAAAAGATTTTGAAAGAAGTGCAGAATCTAGCGCTAGGGTTTGATTAGTATCCGTAACACTCTATCTACTGGAAGAATCATGATCGGAAAATTTTTCCGTAAACCCGAATCTGAAGAAAGCGATCGCGTTCCTCCTGGTCAATACCTAACCAAAGGCTTCCCAGTCCTCACTTACGGTCAGAGTCCTAAAGTTAGCATAGAAGATTGGGAGTTCCGAGTCTGGGGTTTAGCAAAAGACAAGACCTTTAGCTGGTCAGACTTTATGGCGCTGCCTCAACAGAATTTCACGAAGGATTTTCACTGCGTGACGCGCTGGTCAAAACTTGATGTGCAATGGACTGGTGTTAAAGTGACTGACTTTATGAAGTATGTGGAACTTGACCCAAAAGCCACGCACATTATGGAACACTGCTATGGCGGTTACACTACTAATCTTCCTGTAGAAGACTTTGTGCGGGACGAAAACTTTTTTGCTCACACCTTATTTGGTGAACCGTTACCCGCTGAACATGGAGGACCCATGCGCTTGGTGGTTCCTCATCTTTATGCTTGGAAAAGCGCTAAGTGGATCAATGGTTTAGAGTTTCTTGACCACGATCAGTCAGGTTTCTGGGAACGCAATGGCTATCATGGTCGAGGCGAACCTTGGGCAGAAGAACGCTATAGTAACTAAGCG
Organism: uncultured Coleofasciculus sp.; assembly: GCA_902805485.1. GTDB lineage: Bacteria > Cyanobacteriota > Cyanobacteriia > Cyanobacteriales > Coleofasciculaceae > CADCTM01. The sequence goes on from CADCTM010000066.1 coordinate 4,832, forward strand.
TTTAAACCTGCTAGGTGCTGCGTATTTAAATAGTTTGTATAGGGGTTAACCGTCGAGCGTTAGTTTATTTAGGAATAGCGCTCAATGGTTAACCTATTGACTTTATCCAAAAATGTGGCGTTGCATAGTTGCGGGATGAATTAGGCGACTAGGGGTACAAATCCATAATGGAGGTAGTGCAGTAACAATCGAATTGATAGCTTAAGCATTTCTTTGGATTTAGGAAAA
>CADCTM010000067.1:0-4034 GCA_902805485.1 uncultured Coleofasciculus sp.
TTGAGTAGATGGTCAGGACACCGCAAATCCCTTCGGAGTCCAAAGGCAGTGCGATCGCAACGCCATAGTCTTGTTGAACACCCGCCGCCTGAAGTTTTAGGTTATAAGTCAAACTCGGTTCAGAGGTGTGAATCGCTGACATAATGAACTCACTCCTCATGTCAGCTAACTCTATCTCCTGACGGGGTAGGTTCTCAAATTCCTCTGACTCCAACGCAATTCCCTTAATCCTCAACGAGTCGGTAGCGTCATCAGTCAAACCAACCCAGGCAAGTTGATGCCCTCCCACTTTAGTAATGATCTGACAGATGTCCTGAAGTAGTTTTGTTTCTTCTGTTGCCTGGACAAGTAACTTATTGCACTCCAGCAGCATCCTCACCGAACGGTTGAGTTTGGAAAGTTGACTCGCCATCCGTCGTTGCCGAAAAACTTCGGTTTGAGCTTGTTGATAAAGCTCCGCTTGTTGAATTGCCAGAGCAACTTGGGTGGAGAGTGATAAGAGCAAATCGGTTTCAGCAGGCTGCCATTGCCTGGGGCTTTCACAGTGATGGGCAATTAGCAAGCCCCACAGCCGACTTTGAATTGAAACATCTTGCTCGTTTTTTAACGGTGTAGCATCCCAGTCTTTACCATTGCCTTGCAAGATTGGCACAACCATATTTGCTTGTACCTGATATTTGGCAAGCAGCTCAATGTGGCAGGGCTGAAGATTGCTGGCGTGAATGTTAGCGATCGCTTTGACTCGACCTTGTTTGTACAGTTCTACCCAGTTTTTTTGGAAGCATTGGTCAGTAATGGTTTTGTCTAAGGTAGAAGTCCAGGGAGCCTCAACGCACTCTGCAACAACGACACCACTCCAGTCAGAATTAAAACGGTAAACTATTACGCGATCGCACTCAAGAAACTGTCGAACCTTGGTTACTGTAGTTTCAAGGATTTCATTTAAGTCCATTGACTGACGAATCTGCTCGAGCATCGCCCAGTTCCATCGCTCTTGCTCGATTTGCCTTTGCTCTTCAACATTCATAGATACGGATGGAGTAAAAGTTTTTTATACAGAAGATGATTCAGAAAGATTGCGTTGTCGGCGTGCTTTGTGAAGTTGAGCCATCAACTTTAGTAGTGACTCATACTCAGTAATTGGTTTGGCAAAGAACCCATCCCCTTGGGAGGTGGCTAAGAGCTTTTGCTGCTCACCTTGCATGGCGTAAGCTGTTACCAAAATAATTGGAATCTCAGCGGTCTGCGGGTTAGTCTTGAGGATTTTAGCCATGTCAGCCCCACTGACTTCTTCTCCATTCCACTGGGCTTCAGGCAGGTTAACATCCATCAACACCAGGTCTACCTCTCCAGCTTGCGTGCGCTGGAAAATTTCTTCAGGAGAATCCGTAATCAAAACTTGATGACCACCAAGGCGCTCAAGCAGTTTAGCAGTACCTTTGGCTAAGAGATAATCATCGTCTACAAGCAAAATATTCATCGGCTCTGTTATCCTTGAATCTCGTTTTTAAACGGTTTTTGAGTCTTCGGTTTGGTCTGTGCGTCGCAGCGTAAAACTTACAGTTGTCCCCTGTCCTTGACCCGCGCTCTCTAACCAAATCTCCCCACCCATCAGCTCGACCAGCCGCTTACAAACTGTTAAACCCAGACCCGTGCCACCATAACGTCGCTTCACGGAGCCATCTGCCTGCACAAAGGGTTCAAACAGCTTTTCTTGTTGAGCCGAGTCAATCCCAATTCCGGTATCGATTACGGAAATTTTGGCGAAACTGGGGGAGTCGTCGTAGGGAACCACGTTCACCCGAATCTCACCTTGGGTTGTAAACTTGAAAGCGTTAGAGATCAGGTTCGTCAAAACCTGTCTGAGCTTTACTAAGTCGGCATAGACCGTTTCAAGTTCGCACTCAATAATTAAGGGAATCTCTTTACAGCGACTTTCCGGTCTAAATAAGCCGCATTGCTCTTCTAGCAACTCGGATAAATTCAGGTAATCGAATTCGATATGCATACGACCCGCTTCAATTTTGGCAAGGTCGAGAACATCGTTGATGATAGCGACGAGATTTGACGCTGACTGATGAGCGATGCTCAGGTATTCTTTGAGTTCTTCCTCGCTGTCGTAAAAGCCTTCGTTGAGAAGTTTCAGATAGTTGAGCGTTGAGGCTAGGGGTGTGCGTAACTCATGACTGGTCGATGAAAGAAAATCTGATTTGAGGCGGTTAGCTTCTTCAGCCACGACACGAGCTGCCTTGAGTTCGGCGTTACGCATCTCCACTAAAAGGCGCTGCTGGTGTTCCCACTGATAGAGTCGATTTTGCATGACTGCCATAGTTAGGTGGGTCGAGAGCGCTTGGACAATTTCTAGCTCTTCCTTTGTCCACTCCCTGGCTTGACCCAGCTTGAGTTCTCGCCAAGCTTCAAAAGAATTCCTTACCCGATAGTGCCGTTCATCGGGGTCAAATCTGCCCGCCCAATTAATGTCGGTATCAATCTCCTCGCGGAAAATACTCAGGCAACCAAGAGGCTGTCTTGCGTAACACAGCGGCATGGTGAGTAGAGAGCGATTAGCCGTTGGACGGAAAAAAGACGTAACGTCAGTTAAACTCGGTTCCTGATAAATATCGGTAATGACGTAAGGTACAAGGATTGGGCTGCTGCATACTGCTGCTAGCTGACCGTCCTCTGGTTCTCCGGTCAGGGTAACTTTAGAAGCACTACCAACAATTTGCTGCCAAAATGGATAATTCTCTAGCAGTGGCGATTGATTGTTAGTGATTACAGGCTGCACACCACAGGTATAGAGTTCAGTCGTTAGACTTTCATTAATGCCCTTTAGATAAAGTCTGCCCCCTGAACCATCGACAGCCTTAACCAAACGTTCTAAGACAATTTGCAAGATTTCCTGAATTGGGATAGGTGAGTGGAGCAGGGTGGAAATCTCATTGATTAGGGCTTCTCGACGGGCTTGTTCTCTGGCGTGGAAAAGCAGATTGGATTGGGAAATAGCAATCGATACTTGGTCCGCGAACATCTGAACAATCTTCAGATGCTCCTGGGAGAAAGTTTTGGGTTGTGCATTGTGTGAAGCGAGCAAGCCCCACAATTTTTGACCTTCTAAAATGGGGACAACTAGAGACGATTGCACTCCCATCGTGGTGAGGTATTCGACGTGACAGGGATCGACCGGACGCTGGAGGATATCTCCTATGGGCTGAGATTCCACGTCTTTAATAGTCAAATCTCCCGTCGTCTCAGGGCAATCCAATCGCGACAGAGTAATCCGCTGTGCTGGAATATCAACAACGGAGCGCGTTCTCGCTTTGACAAACATTTCGCGGGCATAAGGGGGAATATCACTCGCGGGAAAGTATAAACCTAGCAGTGCGGGGAGGCGGTTTTGATCAACCGATTCGGCAATCACCTGCCCAGTGCCATCAGGTTGGAAGCGGTAAACCTTCACTCGGTCTGTCTGAAGGAACGAGCGCATTTCTGTTACAGTTGCTGATAAAACCTGCGGTAGTTCTAGAGATTGTCGGATGCGATTGGTCATCCGATTCAGTAGCGCTCCTTGATCCATTGGGGTTCTAATTAGTTTTTAGGAGGTTTATAGGGAACTTCTTGATAACTCAAACTCGGCAGAATATAGATTTCAGTAACTCGACTGACTCATTCTCAGTCAAAGACTTAATGTTATATTCCCCCTGGAATTGAGGTCTTTTATTTTTTATTCACAGTAGTAAGGCACACTTTTTAAAGTGGGTTAGCCGCTTCATTGCTACTAGCTTGAATACCGTGCTAGCAATTGTTGACCCATCTCACCCATCTCAAGAAGTTTTCGTTTAATTCGCTTCCGTGCCAGTGGTGAAGGTTGAGCGTGTCCGTTTTCCCAGCGGTTGACTGTGGAATAGACCACTCCTAAGCGGGTAGCAAACTGCTCCTGCGTTAGCCCAGTTTCGACGCGGAGGTCACGAATCAGTTTGCCGATAGCAGGTTGGTTCATTAGCAACAAGTTTTTTGTAGACATTTAAGTTAGC
>CADCTM010000067.1:4044-5057 GCA_902805485.1 uncultured Coleofasciculus sp.
CCATAGCGCACGCTATGTTACTCGCTACATAATACTTTTTAGAGAATTTGACTTTAAACGGGAAATTTACTGAAAACTTATTCAATTACTTGATGCTTTATCAGAAAAATCACTGTTGACAAACAAGAGGAGTTATGAGAAAGCGCTCTGGAAACTTCTGCTACTGAACGTTTAACTGTCCCAAATTGAAACTTTTCTTACATCTGCCGTCCGTCCAAGTACAAAAAAATGAACGTTTTTTGGGACGATGGCTGGCTTTCTAAAATTCTTTCCAAACCTCAAAAAAAATGTACCAAAAAACCGTCTTTTTTCTCTGTCCTGAAAACCCTACTGCTTTTATCTTTTTGGTACAATTGCCCTTGATACTGACTAACCGTGGAAAACTGATGTCAAGATTTGTTCTGGAGAGTCTTTCACAGTAACAGTATCTCTGTGACGGCATTAAAGTGAAGTAATATCGGGATGCAAAACCCAAAGTCGAAGTGAGAGAGGATTCAGTTTTGTAGCAACGAAAGCGATCGCACAGAGGAGATTTTCGGGCGGCTCCATAAACTTTCCGTATTTGGGAGTTTGTACTAGATTGTGCCATCAGCTTCACCGCTGTTTGTCTCGTTAGCGTAGCCGAAAAACAATCCGTAAAACAATCATTTTACGGATTGTTTTGCCGTCTTGAGTCTAGGCTGAAACTTGCCTAGACGCACTGGTGTAGAGACACTGAAAAATAAAAAAGCCTCGCCGTGAGGCAAAGCTCTTAGTCATCAGGGTGCATCTACTTACCTTCCTTTTCAACAGGCTTGTACTCGGCTCCGGAAGAATCAGCTTTCCTTAAAGCCAACCTGTGCTTTCTCAATAAATCACCCTCCAGAGGCAAAGACATTACAGATGCGATCGCAAGCCGCAAAACACTACCTGAACCTGGAGGATAGAGGGGAAGAGAGCAGCCACTTCGCTTTGTACCACCTCCGTGAGCAATCTGGGCAGTGAGCGCCGATAGCTGTTAGGAGTAACCTCGA
>CADCTM010000068.1 GCA_902805485.1 uncultured Coleofasciculus sp.
GCGGATTATTTAACAGATTTAAGGGATGGGGTACTGGTATTACAACGGGTATGGTAGGGAAAAATCAGGTGGCAGCGGATTAGATAAAATCCGTAGCGGATGGGGTCTTTTACTAATTACAAATTGGATGAATTAGGATTAGGCTAAATAGGGAATCCAATCTTTAATGATTTCGGGTGAACCATACCAAAGTCCTTGGCGCCGAGGAGAATGCAAAACTCCCTCTAAGGTAAGATTAATTGCTCCTTCTAAATGGGCTGCTTCAATAGGAGTAATGCCATCTCCCCAACAATTACCCACGCCACAAGTTTGTTGGTAACTGCTGTAAGCTAACCATTGCCCTAAACGTCGTTCCCCATAAATTGCTTTACCCGCGACACAAACATATCGAACATCTGGGTAAAATGCACCGGGATAGTTAATTTTCACAAAATCTAAATTGCGTTTTGTCCAGCGTTCTTGGCTAACATGGGGTGTACCGAGTGTTATGAGAGTGGCAACGTAGGGGTAGGCGTGCCATAAACCAGCGGCGTCGCTAACATCATTGTGAATGTTATAGGGTGTTTCTCCGAGGTAAAGTCTTGCAATCCAGCCGCCAGCGGAATGCCCAATTAAGTTAATTTTGGACGTATTATGTTTTTCAAGTTGCTGTTTGACGGTTTGGTGGATTTTCCGCAAAATTGGCACCATCGAACGTCCGCCAAGGGTAGGGAACCAATCGCGTTGTATTAGGGGTACGGTGACGGTGGGAAAGCCTGACTCTTGCAGTGATTGTTCTAAAGTGCGGTATTCTAGGGCGCTGGCAAAATAGCCGGGTAAAATGACAGTTGGTAAAGGCATTTGGGATTTTTGATTGCAATTTTTCTACTAGAGGACAAAACTACTATTAATTAATCAAAATTAACAAGTGACTATCGTGCTTGGCACACTCTACGGCATTAGTGTGGGAACGGGGGACCCGGAATTAATTACCCTCAAAGGATTACGGATTTTGAAACAGTCGCCAGTGGTGGCGTTTCCGTCTGGGGTTCACGGCAAGGCGGGGATGGCGCAAACGATTGTGGAACAATGGCTAGGGAGCGGACAGGTGCAGTTAGCGTTGACGTTTCCTTATGTACAGGATTTGGTGATTTTGACTCAAGCTTGGATTGCAGCAGCCGAGCAAGTCTGGGATTATTTAGGTTCAGGTCAAGATGTGGCGTTTGCCTGTGAAGGGGATGTCAGTTTTTATAGTACTTTTACTTATTTAGCGACTGTGCTGCAAGAGTTGCATCCAGAGTGCGTGGTGCAAAGGGTGCCGGGAGTGTGTTCTCCCCTGGCTGCGGCATCGGCGCTGGGGACGCCATTGACGGTACGTGACCAGCGACTTGTCGTGCTGCCGGCTATTTATAATGTGGGAGAACTGGAAACAATTTTGGGCTGGGCGGATGTCGTGGTACTAATGAAAGTCAGTTCGGTCTACTCTGAAGTTTGGAAAGTGCTACAACAGCATAAGTTGTTGAATCAGGCTTTTGTTGTGGAACGAGCAACGTTACCCGAACAGGTGATTTATGCCGATTTATGCGATCGCCCCAATCTGAAATTACCGTATTTTTCTTTACTAATTGTAAAAGTTACCCAAAGAAAGTAGTTAACGATATGTCCAACATTGTTGTTCCGAAACGCTTGCCCGACCGTTTTCAAAGCCTATCTCAAAAGCTGTTTGGGCCGACAGGGATTGCGGTTCTTGCTTCCCTTGGTATCCATGCGGCACTAGCTATATCACTGCCGTATTTGGGAACCTCCTCCCAGGAAAAACCGGCGAAACGGACGGTGCAACTTGTGCAATTAACACCAGAAGAGCAAGGTCGCCTCCCCCAGATGTCGCCGCCGCCGTCGCTTTCGGCGAGTCAACTGCAATCTTTGAAGCCGTTGCCTGGTTTATCTACGCCTTATCCGCCGCTAACATCTTCAGGTTTTCCCCTCAATTTGTCGCCGGTGGGTCCTCCCTCCAATGGATTAGCGAGCAAAACCCTATCTTCGCTTCCTAGTAACACAACGCGATCGCAAACTACGGCAATAATACCATCAGCCGCTAAGAAGCCACAGGCAAACAAAGACAAAAAGATCACAGACCAAAAGCTCGCGCCTTATCAAGGATCGATGCGAATTTCACCAATTACTCAACGACCATCTGCCAGAGAATTATCCTCGCTTGTAGGTTCCCTGAGTCCCGCAGCACCTCTGACGGCGATGCCGCCTCTGCCACCGCCTTCCCTGTATCCGTCTGAGACAGGCGGACAACCTGGAACTCCCATTGCAAAAGCTCCACAATTTGGCGCTCCTAGCTCAACACCAGCACCATCGGGAACTCCTAGCAGAACACCTGAACAGTTAGTGTCTCCGAACGTTACCATTTCGACACGGACAAACAATCCTGACAGAACCAACTCACCATCTCAAGTACTCACCGGGATAAAGCCGGCGAGTGCGCCAACAACTCCACTGCCACCCAAGCCGAATGGGACAGAAAACGGTACAGGTACGAGTAATGACGACTACAACCGACGCACTATTGATGCTTTAGCAAGAATGGGGGACATTGCCAAAGTAGAAAAATATGCAACAATTTCTGGCAGTTCAATAACCGCTTGCATGGAAAAATTGAGCGGCACATCACTGATCACAGCAGAAGTAGATGCTCAAGGGAATGTTGGCAGCGCGACGGTGACTAAACCATCTACAAGCCCAGTTTTTGATGATGTTGCACAAACAACTGTAAGCGGCATCAACTTTGGCGCTAAAGGCAAGCCAATGGCTTATCAAGTTCCGGTTGAATTTAAGTATGAACCTGGTGCTTGTGGGAATGCAACAGTGCAAAAAGAGACGGCTCAACCTCGAACTTCAACACCCAAAACTTCCCCAGAGCCTCAAAACACAACGACTCCCCAAGATGCACCTGCTCCCAAAAAGTCCCCTGAGTGATCAGTTGAGACGCTTCCCTTAGGAGCATCTTGCTGGATAATAAAGCCTTGGTGAATGAACATAGCCTCTTCTATGCATGATTCTTTCAAAAATCAACTAGCTGCTTCAGCGGAACGGTTGTACGCATTACTTGATAGTTTTGTCAAGGCACGGGTGCTAGTCGTTGGTGACTTAACTCTGGATGAGTTTCTGACTGGTCAAGTCGAGCGAATTTCTAGAGAAGCACCCGTGTTGATTATTCGTCATGAAACGACGCGGCAGATACCAGGTGGCGGTGCTAATGCCGTTTATAACTTGGCGAAGCTGGGTGCTGGCGTGAAGGTTGCTGGGTTGGTGGGTAAGGATTCCCAAGGGGAAGTCTTGCGGCATATTTTTGCCGAGGCGGGGATTGATACGGGTGGGATGTTAGTTGATCCAAATCGACCCACGGTAACAAAAACCCGCATTGCTGGTCATGCGCGGCAGTCGGTGACGCAGCAAGTTGTACGGGTAGATAGAAAATCTGATGATTTGCCGGATTTGGATATGCAGTTGCAGTTAGCAGGACAAATCCGGCAGCAGTTGGATACGGTGGATGCGGTGGTTTGTTCGGATTATGGGGAAGGGGTGTTTACGCCACCGGTAATTGAAGCGGCGTTGTTGCATTCGCGGACAATTGTTGATGCTCAAAATGATTTGGGACGTTATCGGGGTGCAACGTTATTTACCCCTAATCTGCCGGAGGCAGAGCAGGCGGTGGGATATACAATTAATAGTCCTCAAAAAGTGCGTCAAGCGGGTCAAGATTTGCTGAATTTAACTCAAGCAAAACACATTTTGATTACGCGTGGTGATGAGGGAATGAGTTTGTTTGACAAGACAGGTAAGGAACATCATATTCCAGCGTTCAACCGTACTGATGTTTTTGATGTTACTGGTGCAGGGGATACGGTTGTGGCGGCGCTGACGTTGAGTTTGTGTTTGGGTGCGTCGGTTTGGGAGGCAACGGTTTTGGGGAATTTGGCGGCGAGTCTTGTGGTGCGTCAGTTTGGTACGGCGACGACGACAACCGCACAAATGAAGGTGGCGTTGCAGACGTTATTAGATGAAGAAGGCGTGAGTTAAGACTTAATAAGGCAATTCTTGTTAATTAGAGTTCTTCCTAACGTGTGAAGGCGTCGGAACCGGGATAATCATTTATAGTGATACTGCTAAACTCTCAACATTGATTTCTTCGTTGACGATGATGAACAATTTTTTACCTGTTGCTTATTTTAAGAACCAATTTATCCCGTTTGCGGAGGCAAATATTTCCATTGCTACTCATGCCTTACATTATGGAACGGGAGCGTTTGGAGGCTTACGTGGCATTCCTGACCCTCAAAATCCTGAGCAAATTTTATTGTTTCGATTAGACCGTCATTGTCAACGGTTAAGTAATAGTGCGAAGTTTTTACTCTATGATTTACCTGCTGACAAGATTAATAATATTATCGTTGATTTTGTTAAGAAAAACAAGCCAGCTCAATCGTTTTATATCCGACCTTTAATTTACACTTCTGATTTGGGAATATCGCCGCGACTGCATAATATTGAGAAAGATTTTTTGGTTTACGGCTTAGATTTGGGCGATTATTTATCTCCCGATGGTGTTAGCTGCCGCATTAGTTCTTGGTATCGGCAGGAAGACCGTAGTTTGCCACTGAGAGGTAAGATTAGCGGTGCATATATTACGTCTTCTTTGGCTAAAACTGAGGCAGTGGAATCGGGTTTTGATGAAGCGATTTTGTTGAATTCTCAGGGGAAAGTTAGTGAAGCTTCGGGGATGAATATTTTTCTGGTAAGAAATGGGGAATTAATAACTCCGGGATTTGACCAGGATATTTTGGAAGGAATTACGCGAGATAGTGTTATTAAGATTGCTCGTGATTTAGGGATTAATGTAATTGAAAGAGCGGTTGATAAGTCTGAGCTTTTTATTGCGGAAGAGGTCTTTTTAAGTGGTACGGCGGCGAAGGTGACTCCTGTTAAACGAGTGGAAACTTATACTTTGACGCAACATCGACCAATAATGGAAAAGATTAAAGATAAATTGAGCGCAATTAC
>CADCTM010000069.1 GCA_902805485.1 uncultured Coleofasciculus sp.
TTTCTCCAATTGAAGTAATTTCCTAGCTTACAGGTTCACCTTGGCTCCTGATATTTTCAAACGAAATCCCTTTTCCTAATTCCATGTGATACCATGCTAGACCCATAAAAAATCGCGTAGGGTAAGGACCTCCTTCCACAATATCGTCTGGATTAGATTCCATTGGTAGCCAACCTAATCCAGGCACATAAAACTCCATCCAAACATGATTAAAATCCGGCTCCAATGGCACACCAAGTCGATCAGGATGAGGAGGGCACTTGTAGCGACCAACTGTGCGGCAAGCAATACCGTTCAGTCGCCCTAAAGCTAGTAAAATACCCAGGTATTCGCCGCAGGAACCGATACCCCGTTCCAAAGCCACATCGGGAGGATCAATGTGAGGTTTAATCCCATAAGAAAGCTTGTCATAAACATAGTTGCGAATACTGTAAATTTTCCGCAAGAGATTGGTTTCACGACCAATCGCTTCTCGCGCCGCACGACGAATAATTTCCGTCTCCATTGCCAAATCATCATTATCCACTAAATAGCGGTTTTCAAAATCTGGCGGTAACTGGGGAAGGTTTTCTACATCCCGTGGCGTCAAGCGATATTTAATACTCCAAACTTCTAAAAGCGCTTTCCAACCAAAAATATGACGTTCTCCAGGTTTAAGAGTGTCAAATTTAAACAGCGCAACTCGCTGCCCTTCACGAACTTCTTCTGTAAATGGTCTACCAATAAAATCAAGAGTTCTAACTTTTTGGCGGTCAGTTTCTGAGGGTAAGGCAATACGCCATTCAATATCTTTTAATTCAACATCGTCAAGGGGAGACAGTTCCTCAACATAAGACATTTCAATTAGATAGCCATTAGAGAGGGCGTAACGGCGGTCAGGGTAGTAACTAAAGTAGAGGGGGTGAATGAATGTGCGATCGCGATATTGCAATTCATAATTAGGATCGGCATTTGGATTATCCCGGATATAAGCTTCCTCGCCTGCATAGGCAACGTAAAGGGTATTTTGACCAGTTAGGGGGTCTGTATGAAACGCTAACCCTGTAGGCTGCTCAAATGGAGTTAGGACGCTAAATTGAATTTTGCCCGTTGCCCGCTCCAGGCAAAAAACCGTTTGCTCGTCAGCATCCGTTAGCCAAAGTTCCTCATCCCGCACCGTAATATGTTCAATGCCAACGCCCGGAGCAGGTAAGCGAGTAATCTCACGCCCTGTATTGCGGTTATAAACAAAAATATAGCCAGCTTTTTTACAGGTGATATAAATCGTCGCTTCCCGAACCGCAATTCCGTTAGCTGCATGAGGTAAAGAAACAAAGTGCTGGAGTGTTAAATCCCCGTTGAGTTGGCAAAAATAAACGTTATTGTGCTGCGTCAACCAAAGTGTTTCTCCTGAAATTGCTAAACCCGTAGCATCCGCAAAATTTAACTCCCGTTGCGGGTTTAATATCGTTGTGTTCTCACTCTTAGGATCAATTTGCAGTAAATAGCCGCTTTTCGAGTCAATCGCGATTATCGCTTCTCCCAAAAAAGCGATACCTTGGAGGGCAGAAGTCCCAATCGGTCGAATTGTTGAGAAAGGTCTCGGTTTTGCAGGAATAGATGAAGCTGATTCAGGAATCATAGTTAATCCAGATGAAGATTTAGATAAGAGTTAAAACTAAACTAGCCATTGCCTCTATTGCCTCAGGTTAAAATATTGACACTAAGGCAAATGCTCCATACGAACCTGATTATTATAAATTTGCCATTGGTGTGCTGGAACCTTGGCTGCTGTTCTGCCATCTTTATACAAAGCTCGCTCTACCCAGAAACTATTTTTATCATGGCTCGGTTCACACGCTCATCACGTTCCACAGGACTAGTATTAGCTGTAGCTTTGACGCTAGGGCTAGGCGCTATTGTCCCAGCATCAGTAACAGCTCAGTCTACCTCTCTAGGTAGTCAGTTAGAAAGTGCGTTTCGTCCACCGCGTTCCGACTCGCCTGCACCCGAAAATCGAGAAGGGGGAGCAACGCGCAGTCCTTGTGTTAAGGGCAATAAGCCACTTGTTGCTTTAGTTCCATTTTCTGGGGTCGGAAACACCTCTGCCGAGTATCCCACGATTTTTTGGTATATGCCCGAACTCTCGGCAGTGGAGGCACCATCACCGATGATCGAGTTTATTTTGCGAGATGCTAACGAGCAGGAGGTTTATTCCGCTAAGTATCCATTGACAAAAAGCGCTCAAGGTATAGTCGGCAGTCCCGGTCTCATGAGCTTAAATGTTGCCAATCTTTACCCATTACAGACCAATCGAGAATATCGCTGGGAAATAACACTAATGTGTGATTCCCAAGGTTTCGATCGTTCACAGGATACCTTTGTAAAAGGCGCGATTAAGAGAGTAAAACCTGACCCAGCGCTGGCACTTCTTATCCAAAGAGCAACGCCTCAAGAGCGTATTGCTATCTATGCAAGAGAGGAGCTTTGGTATGATACTTTAGCGACTTTAGTTGAGTTACGACGCGCTCGACCGACTGATCCGACCTTAGCCGACGCTTGGGCTAAGCTTTTTGACTCAGTAGACTTGAATATAATTTCCAGAGAACCTTTATTTCAGGGTGTTAGAAGTTTAACCACTAACAACCGATAAACTCTTATGGTACGGATACGGTTTCGCTTTAGCCAGTCTTCTTGGGCATTGTCCCTGAAACTAAGTTTAATTCTCGGTCTTGCGTGTTTTCTCCAGACGCCACAAGTCCTTCTCGCCAAAGGGATACCCCAGCGCTGGGAGGTCAACGAATACAAACCACCAGGGGGTCTTGGCGCACCTCGTCGTACGGCAGGAGCAGGAACTCGTGGTTCGGGGGGCAGTTGTCCAGTAGTTGGTCAACCTCTGACAGCATTACTCCCTACGAGTAGGTTTGGGGTGACAGTCGCGCAGTACCCAGCATTTTTTGTGTATGTACCGACTCTTTCACCTGAGACACCGCCTTTACCTGTGGAGTTTTTGTTGGAGGATTCTAATGGGAATGAAATTTATAAAGCGAATTTTCAAACCAATGGTACGTCCGGTATTGTGACACTTAATCTCCCGAGCCAAGCAGGATTAGTACCTTTAGAGGTCGGTCAGGATTACAAATGGTCATTCTCGATTATTTGCCAAGAAAATGAGCGTTCAAGAGATATTAGTGTTGAAGGGTGGGTTAGACGGGTTGCACTTAATCCAGCGTTGAGTAATCAATTGAGGCAGGCATCGCCACAAAAGCGTGTTGAGCTTTATGCTGAAGCGGAACTTTGGCAGGATGCCTTAGCGGCATTAGTTCAATTGCGGCGCAATTATCCAAATGATTCCGCGATCGCCTTAAGCTGGGAAAAACTGATGAGTGCTGCTGGTCTTGATAATCTTGCTCAAGAGTCACTACTACCTAGTTCGACACCCGGACGCCCAGTAACATCATCACAACGCTAGGAACTTTGTCGGGGCGCTTGGGCTAACGTCTCTAAAGGATAAGTATGTCCTACTATATTGGGCGGCAGACATTGATTCCTGCCCTCTTCGCTATAAGTAAGTAGAAGAGAAGCCTGTTGAAACGTAATGAATAATATTATTCAAATTCTTAAAGAGGACTACCAACGGTTCCCGGTTGACCAAACTTATAGCATTTATGCCCAAGATGTCTTTTTTAAAGACCCCCTTAACCAATTTCGGGGTGTAGAACGCTACAAGTCAATGATTGGTTTCATCAAAACCTGGTTTGGCGAACCTAAAATGGATCTCCATGAAATAACACGCTCAGAAGACACCATAAAGACACGCTGGACACTGAGCTGGACAACTCCGTTACCTTGGCGTCCTCGAATTGCGATCCCCGGTTGGAGCGAGTTAAAGCTCAATGCTGATGACTTGATTATTGCTCATATAGATTATTGGGACTGCTCGCGCCTCGATGTCCTCAAGCAGCATTTTGTGTCTTGAAAAAAGATTACAGAGATAATAAATAATATAAACACTTTTTGAGTAGACGCATCATACTGTGTCTTATACCCATCTATGCGTGTAATTTTGATGACTGGCAAAGGCGGAGTTGGCAAGACTTCCGTTGCCGCTGCTACAGGTCTGCGCTGTGCTGAGTTGGGACATCGCACGCTCGTCTTGAGTACCGATCCCGCCCACTCTTTGGCAGATAGTTTCGATATTGAATTGGGTCATGATCCCCGCTTGGTTCGTCCAAACCTCTGGGGTGCAGAACTTGATGCGCTTATGGAATTGGAAGGAAATTGGGGTGCAGTTAAGCGTTATATTACCCAAGTTTTGCAAGCACGGGGATTAGATGGCGTTCAGGCGGAAGAGTTAGCTATTCTTCCTGGCATGGATGAAATTTTCGGTCTAGTACGCATGAAACGTCATTATGACGAAAATGAGTATGATGTGCTAATTATCGACTCAGCACCCACGGGGACGGCTCTGCGGTTACTCAGCTTACCCGAAGTGAGTGGTTGGTATATGCGCCGCTTCTACAAACCTCTACAAGCGATGTCGGTGGCACTTAGACCATTTGTTGAGCCTTTATTTAAACCCATTGCTGGTTTTTCTTTACCTGATAAGGAGGTAATGGATGCTCCTTATGAATTTTACGAGCAGATTGAGGCGCTGGAGAAGATATTAACTGACAATACTAAGACCTCAGTACGTTTAGTTACCAACCCCGAGAAAATGGTGATTAAGGAAACTTCACGCGCCCATGCTTACCTGAGTTTATATAATGTCTCTACGGATTTAGTGATTGCTAATCGGATTATTCCTGATGAAGTAACTGACCCATTTTTTAAACGCTGGAAGGAAAATCAGCAGGTATATCGTCAAGAAATTCATGATAATTTTAGCCCGCTACCAGTTAAGGAAGTGCCGCTTTATTCTGAAGAGATGTGTGGTTTAGAGGCTTTAGAAAGATTGAAGGAAACTTTATTTGCATCGTCCGAAGATCCATCTCAGGTTTACTACAAAGAAAATACAATTCGGGTTGTCCAGATGGAAGGTCATTACAG
>CADCTM010000070.1:0-4622 GCA_902805485.1 uncultured Coleofasciculus sp.
AGCTTCCGTTTCCGTTTCCGTTTCTTCCTCTTGACCTGCTAAAGGCACTAATGCCACAGCCGCGATCGCATCATCCTCATCCAACCGCTGCACTCTTACCCCTGTCGCCATCCGAGACTGAGGGGAAATTGCCCCAATTGCCTGACGAATAATAATCCCGCGACTCGTAACCATCATCAGCTCATCGCCTTCATTTACGACCCGTAACGCCGCAATTGTGTCTTTTGGCAAACGGAACTTGGTTGCTAGGATTCCCATACCCGCACGATTTTGCAGGCGGAACTGAGACACAGGCACTCGTTTCCCATAACCCCCCATCGTCACGACTAATACCCAAGGACCTTGACCTGCTGTTTCCACCAACTCCTGCTCTTCGGGAACCTCAACACTAACAGGATTGAGGTCTTCTACCTCCTCCTCCGACTCCGCCGTATCAACCAGTGCCAGACTGGCAACGACTTGACTCGGCAGGATGTCCATGCTGATCAATTCATCTTTGGAGCGCAGTTTCATTGCCTTGACGCCGCGTGTAGCGCGACCAAGGGGACGTAATTGCTCGTGATTGGTTCGGAAGTGAATCGCCATCCCTTGGCGTGAACCGATGATGATGCTGTCTTCTGCCTTCGCTCGGCGTACCCAGCGCAATTGGTCGCCTTCTTCTAGGGAAATTGCAATTAAACCATTGGCGCGGATATTGCCAAACGCCGCAAGTGCCGTTTTTTTGATGTAACCTTTGCGGGTCAACATCACCAGATAATCATCTTCGGTAAACTCCGAAACTGGGACAATCGAGGTGATTTTTTCATCGCGGGGAATGGGCAACATCTGGACAATCGGGACGCCCCGTGCTGTGCGAGAAGCGGCGGGGATTTGGTACGCTCTGAGGCAGTAGGTGACACCGCGATCGCTAAAGAACAAAACACTATCGTGGTCGCAACAGGTGAGGAAATGCTCAACCCCGTCATCTTCCTTAATTCGAGCTGCTGCCTTACCTCGCGTCGCCCTTGCTTGAGCCGTAAAGTCGTTAATGGGCATCCGCTTGATGTAACCTTGCTCAGTGAGCAATATTACCGCACGTTCGTTGGCAATTAAGTCAATATCACCTAGCTCACCTTCGACTTGTTGAATAATGGTTCGACGGGGTGTGGCGTGGGTGGCTTTGAGTTGACCGATTTCTGTTTCAATAATTTCTAGGATGCGGCTTCGATTCGCCAGGATGTCCTCTAAGTCGGCAATTCGTGTTTGTAATTCTTCGTGTTCTGCTTGAATTTTTTCGGCTTCTAGGGCGGTGAGGCGTCGCAGTTGCATCTGCAAAATCGCGTCAGCTTGGGCGTCAGAAAGTCCGTAAACTTCGATCAATTCGCCTTTTGCTGTGGGTGCATCGGCGGCATGACGGATCAGGGCAATTATGCGATCGAGGTTTTCGAGGGCAATTAATAACCCTTGGAGTAGATGGTCCCTTTCTTGGGCTTTCCGGAGTTCGTAGTTAGTCCTGCGGGTAATGGTTTCGATGCGGAAATCGAGGAAAACTGTCAGGAACAGCTTCAGGGGCAACAGTTGCGGTTCGTTTCTCACCAACGCCAGCATATTCGCCCCAAAGTTCATCTGTAGGGGGGTTTGCTTGTAGAGGTTGTTGAGGACGACACGGGGATAGGCGTCGCGCTTGAGTTCGATGACGATTCTCATGCCATCGCGATCGCTTTCGTCCCGAATATCGGAAATGCCTTCTAAGCGTTTCTCGTTGACCATTTCCGCAATTTTTTCAATCATCCCCGCCTTGTTGGTTTGGTAAGGTAGCTCGGTGATGATGATTGCTTCTTTGTCCGGACGCCCCCGATGTTCGATTGTTTCTATCTCGGCGACGCCCCGCATCGTAATCGAACCGCGTCCTGTTGTATAGGCTTCTTTGATCCCAGTCGTCCCTAAAATTTGACCGCCTGTTGGGAAGTCCGGTCCTGGGATATAGCGCATTAAATCGATGTCGGTCAGCTCTGGGTTGTGGATCAGCGCCACTAAACCATCGATCAACTCGCCTAGGTTGTGGGGCGGGATGTTGGTCGCCATGCCGACGGCAATGCCAGAAGAACCGTTGAGTAGGAGTTGGGGAATTCGGGCGGGTAGGACGGTTGGTTCTTGTTGGGAACCGTCAAAGTTATCGATAAAGTCAACGGTTTCTGACTCGATATCCCGCAGCATGGCGTCTGTGGATAATGCCCTCAACCGACACTCGGTGTAACGCATTGCGGCGGGTGGGTCGTTGTCAACGGAGCCAAAGTTACCATGTCCGTTGATTAGGGGCGATCGCATTGAGAATTCTTGCGCCATCCGCACCAAGGCATCATAAACTGCCGTATCGCCGTGGGGGTGATACTTACCCAGCACTTCTCCCACCACACGGGCGCACTTTCGGAATGGGCGGTCTGGTGTAAGCCCCAACTCATGCATGGCATAGAGAATCCGCCGATGTACCGGCTTGAGTCCATCCCTAGCATCTGGCAGTGCCCGACCGACAATTACGCTCATGGCGTATTCTAGGTAGGACTGTTGCATCTCGTTCCGCAGATTCGTTGGGACAATACTCATAGAACGAAAAACTCCCTTAAAATTGAAGAATATGGCAGGAAATAGCTGAAAAGTTGCAAAATATGCCGCTTTTCGCTCAGATAATTGCCAAAATATCTTAGTTTCTTTTAAAATTTTAACACAATTGCGATCGTCTTAAGCCTTGGGCGCTAGGAGGATATGGCTATGGAAAAAGCACTGTTTGAAGCGGGAATAAAAAAGTGGCTTGCTGCTGACGTGGGTGCTTTTTTAAGATATTTTGAAGGGTAAGGAAAAAGCCTGCATTAAAGGGCACTCGTAGAAGAACTCAGCAACATGGAAACTGCAATTGCTTTACTTGCCTTTGCCGTCATTGCTACTCTAGTGATGCCGAATCTCCTTTCTAAGGAAATATTGATTGGTTTGGTTATTTTAGGAGTGCTTGCCGTTGTGCTGCCTGGGCAATTTACCAGAGAGCAAGTCTTTGCTTTGATGGCATTTGGTATCTTGTTTACGCTTGTGATTCCTCCTCTTCTAAAATGACCGAAACCATGAGATTGGAAAGAGAGGGGCGATTGGGATCATTGTTCAGGGTTGATTTTTGAGGGCAAGGAACCCTGAGCAAAAATTCTCCCTAATTAAGCCTCTGGTTCTTTCTGAGTCTTGAGTTGAGAGGCAATCAAAGGAGCTTTGGGAGCTAGAAAAAACCCCACTAAACTGGCAAAGAGAATCGGCGTCAATGGGGCAATATTGCTAAGTTTTGCGAGGAGTAATGTGGTGCTGACCGGTGTACGCGTCACAGCAGAATTGAGAGATGCCATGATGCAAATCATTGCTAGGGCAGGATTCATCTGAGGAAATAAAGCGGCGAGAGTTTTCCCAAGACAAGCGCCTGTAAAAAATAAGGGGATGATAAACCCACCCCGCCAACCTCCTGTAACGGTAAGGCTAATAGATACCATTTTGGCAACTGCTACAGTGAGCAGGAAGATTGCCGAAAAGTTATGCTCTAAGACAGTTTCTAACTCGTTGTGGCTAAAATAACGGGTGAGCGGCAAAACTGCGGCAATACTTCCCAATCCCAACCCCGCAAGGGTTGTTTGGACATAAATCGGTCCTGGAATCAGGGAAAATAAGCGATCGCATATCCGAAAAATGCTCATAAACATCCATCCGGCAACGGCTCCGATCATGCCATACAGGATCGCGAGTGCAAAATCATCAATATTCTCCAAGTGGTAGTGAGGGAAATGCCAGCTTGGGGCAATTCCTAGCTTAGTAATTCCGGCAAAAACTAAATAGCTAAAGCAACTGGCAACAATCGCTGGAAGTAATGCCTCGTAATACTCCACAATATGCTGATGGTGCAAAATTTCTAGGGCGAACACCGCACCACCTAAAGGGGCACCAAAAAGGGCTGTAAAACCTGCTGCCATTGCCGCTAAACTCATTGAACGGAGGTTTTCACCTTTGAGATTTAGGCGATCGGCAACCCAAGTGCCAAACGATCCTGTCACCTGTACCAGTGGGGCTTCGGGACCCGCACTTCCGCCTGCGGCTATACTCACCAATGACGTCAGAAGCATGGAGGGGTTTTTGCTGGCATCCAAGCGTCCGCCACGAAAATGGATGTTATCCACAATCACCGCAATTTCTCCAGGATTTCCTAGAAAATGAATCGTCAGACCAATAATTAAGCCCGCTATGGGCATTACCAACAGTAAACTTAATCCCTGAAACTGTTCTAGAACTTGGGTCATCAACTCCAAAACATTCCAGTACAACCCAGCAAACAAACCACAAACTGTGCCGACAAACGCCCAGCATAAAACCCAGCGTGAAATCATCAGAGGATTACGCTTAACCAGACCAAATAGCTGAGGAATTGTCCAACGTTGAGTTTGATTAACAGAAGGACGTTTCATCGGTAGCACCCCTTATTCTCTGATTCTTATATTGATGTATTTTTAAAATGAGTCAATTCACAGTAAGAGTCAAGAGGTAAAAAAACACTTATTGTTTAATCCAAATTTTTAAATCAAATTCCTAATTTTATTTTTAAATCTCTGCAATAAGCTGGT